>JBKQWF010000306.1:0-64252 GCA_052139695.1 Limisphaerales bacterium | reverse complement strand
GGGGGGCGTATTCCAGGCACTGGCGTGTCTGGCTAATATCCAATGTCGCTCCGCGACAGCCGTCTTCTCCCATGGGAATCGTCTGTAAAATCTTGCCGCCGCACAGGCCCCACAAGCCGCGATCGGATACGAGCTACCTTAGGCGTAGCCCAATTCGATCCTCAACTCTGATTCAACCCTTGCAGGGTTTACCCACTGTTTCCGGGAGAGGGGCTTGTCTCAGGATTCACTAAAACACGACACCAGGCTTCCGCCTATGGGCTCGTGGAAGCGGGTTTGAGAGAGGCGAGTATCTTTTTGACTAAATCCGCGGGCAGCGCGTAAGTTGCCACCCGGCTGGCCCGCGCGATATTGATTCCCAGGGCCTCGCCATCGAGGTTCATGAGCGGGCCGCCGCAGAGCCAGGGCGGAATGACGGTGTCGTGCTCGATGACTTGGTCGAAGCCTTCCGCGCGCCGGCTGGTGTCGCCTGCCATGCGCGTGCTGCGGCGCAAAGCATATTCTTCCCAGCCCAGGACCATTAATTTGATATTCACCTCGAAGCGCTCGCCGTCACGCTCCAGCTTGAGCCGGACCGTCTGGCCCTCGCGCATCGTCTGGAGGATTTCCGAGACCCGGGTGACCGTTGTGACCAACTCATTGTTGACGGCCACAATGACGTCGCCCGGCTTGATGCCGGCTTTTTCCGCGCCCAGCCCGGGCATGACTCCCGCGACTTTTGGCTCGGAGAGATCCGGGGACCATCTCACGCCAATAAACGCCCGTTCCGGCTGGATTCTCCGCGGCAGGGCGCTGATGATGCCGACGGCCTGGGGCGTATCCGCCAGGGCGGGGGTGATGGCCCATTGCCCGAGCACGGCTTTTCCTGTTGACCAGCGCACCGGCTTCAATCCTTCCGCTCCCACGCGCAGCAAGGCGATGTCCTCATCGTCATCGGCCCCGAGCTGGACGGCTGGAACTTCCTGTCCCGACGCCAGCCAGCACGTCAATTTGCCCGGCTTGATCTCGCTCGCTTTGGTCAAGACCAGCCCCTCCGCATCGACCACCGTGCCCAGGGCGACGGCGTCCCCATCGACGTTGACTTCCACGATGGAATTGGTGGCCCCTGCTGAGACAGGGGAAAAGGCCGTCAAAACTTCCGCGCCGCTGAGGAAACGGGAGCGCGGCAACATCGGATAGGAATCATCCTGGGCCGGGACGGTTTGCGTTCCCCAGAAAAGCGCAACGGCCATCAGGAATAACAAAGTAAAAACCCGCGATTTCATTCCAGTTTCAGCTTAACCGTGCGCAGCTTGCCGCCGCGCTTGATTTGCAGCTTCAATGTTTGACCGGGGCTGGCTTCCACCATCCAGCGCTCGAACGACGCCGCTGCCACGATGGTGCGATCCTCAATCTTCAAGATGATATCGTCCACCTTCAATCCGGCTTTGGCGGCAGGGCTGTCTTTGTCAATGGCGCTGAGACGGCAACCCTCCGCGGCGTTGACCGCGCGGGCTCCGCAGTAGGCCGAGGGGCGGCTGACCGCCATTACGGGGACCGGCGTTCCGGCCAGTTCCTGCCAGGTATCGTAAAACTCGGTGATAGGCACATGAAAATTCTCCGACATGGAACTGCTGATGGCGGTATGGATGCCGATAACCCGCCCCTGAATGTCAAAGAGCGGACCGCCGGAGTCGCCGGGGCTGATGGTGCAATCGGTTTGCAAAATCCCCGGCGCGACGCTGACCACGCGGCCGAGGCGCACGACGAGCGACCGTTTTGAATCGAATCCTCCCGGATGCCCCAAAGCCAGCACCCACTCTCCCAAACTCGCCTCCCGCAAGTTGGCCAGGGGCGCAAAGGGCCAGGGCCCGGCATCCGTAATCCTCATCAGCCCGGTGTCGGCGTCCTCATCCAAACCCAGAGTTTTGCCGTGGGCCACTTTGCCATTAGGAAACTCGAAACGGACATTTCGATTCGTGCTTTCGCAAACATGCCCCGCCGTCAGCACCAAACCGTCCGCGGAAATAACGACCCCGCTGCCGCTGGCGACAATGCCGTGGCCGCTATCCGAGTTTAGTTCGACAGCCACTACGGCCGGGGAGATTTTGGGAACCAGTGTCTCAACTTGCTGTTGGATGGCGCGCAGATCGTCGATCGAAATGGGACCTTCGCGGCGGAACACCACCGGCAGCTCGCCGCTTCGATCCGGCGCCGGCGCAGGCATGGCCAGCGTGGCGGGAACAACGACATGGGGAGCAGGTTGCGAGTGCGCTTGCCAAGCCGAAGCCATCGCCAGGAAGGCAAAAACCCAGCCCACCGGCTTAAACCATGTCCCTTGCAGTGCGCGCGTTGAGTTCAAGAATTTGACTTGGGTAGCCTAACCCGAATTACCGCGAGATTCAAGAGGACCGGCCCCCCGGCCCCCCCGCGGGTGCGGAGCAAGGCTGCGTCACTCCGTCCGGAAAGTGAACGCGGCTTAAGGCTGTGGCACAGCTCGATAATACCGATTCGCGGGCACGACGGTGCTTGGGTCGAAGAACGATGTCGAACTGGTTGTCAACGTGATGTTCGTTAGGACTGTCCAGTTGGAGAGATCGCTCGACACTTCTATAATGAACGGCTCGCCGACCTCGCCGCCGACCGTGAGGATCATAGGGGAAGCCGACCCGGCTGGTGAGGGAAGGCCGCCAAAGAACGGAAATGTCGTGGACACCTGAAACTGCCCGCTGGCGGCTGTCGCGTTGCTGTTCCCGGCCGCGTCAAACAGGGTCCCGGGCGGTATCGCGATCCCCAGCGTCCCGTTGCCCGACAGGCCAGAGAGAGTGACAAGGTAGTTCGTGCTCGTCGCCGTGCCTGTGCCGGGCGTTACCACGATGTTCATGTTCGTCGCTGTTCCAGTAGACTGGCTCGTAATCGCCGAGGGCGTGAAGACGCTTCCGGCCAGATTTGGGTCAGTGAAAGTCACTGTGAAATTGACTGACCCACCATTGGTAATCCACACCGACGGCGCGCTGATCGCCACGGCCGGCGGGGTGGTATCAACTATAAATGTCCCGCTGACGGCCGCCGCGTTGCTATTCCCGGCCATATCTAAGGCCGCCCCGGCCGGGATGGCGACGCCCAGTGCTCCGTTCCCCGCCAACCCGGAGAGTGTGACCAGGTAGTTCGTGCATGTTGCCGTCCCGGTGCCGGGTGTCACCGCCAGGTTGGTGCATGTTGCCGTCCCCGTGCCATTGGTCGCGACGGTCAAAGGCGTCAAGAGGCACCTGGTCAGGCATGGGTCGCTGAACGTCACCGTATAACTGACTGCCCCGCCGTTGGTGATGGCCTCGGACGGCGCGCTGATCGTCACCGTCGGCGGCATCGTGTCCACCTCGAACGTCCCGCTCGTCGCCGCCGCGCTACTGTTCCCGGTCACGTCAAAGGCCGCGCCGGCGGGGATGGTGATCCCCAGTGTTCCATAGCCCGCCAAGCCGGAGAGCGTGACCAGATAGTTCCTGCTCGTGGCCGTGCCTGTTCCGGGGGTCACGGTGAGGTTGGTGATGGTCGCCGTTCCGGTGCGGTTGGCCGTGATGGCCGAAGGTGTCAACGCACTGCCGGCCAGGTATTCGTCGTTAATCGTTACCGTGTAGCTGACTGATCCGCTGTTGGTGATCGCTACCGACGGCGCGCTGATGAACACTGTGGGCGGGGTTGTGTCCACAGAGAAGGCTCCGCTGACGGCCGCTGTATTGCTGTTCCCCGCCGTGTCAAAGGCGGCCCCGGCCGGGATGACAATCCCCAGTGTGCCGTTGCCCGCCAGGCCTGAGAGCGTGACTAGATAGTTGGGGTTGGTCGGCGTTCCGTTGCCGAGCGTCACCGCGATGTTAGTAAGGCTGGCCGTCCCGGTATGATTGGCCGTAATGGCCAAAGGCGACAATGCGCTACGGGCCAGGTAAGGATCGCTGAACGTTACCGTGTAGCTGACTGATCCGCTGTTGGTGACCGCTTCGGACGGCGCGCTGATGAACACTGTGGGCGGGGTCGTATCGATGGCAAACGTCGCGCTGGCCATTGCCGCACTGCTGTTCCCGATCGTGTTCCAGCCTGCTCCGGCCGGTATGCCGATGCCCAGTGTGCCGTTGCCCGCCAGGCCTGAGAGTGTAACAAGATAAATTTCGGTGGTCGCCGTGCTGCTCTCCGGTGTCACCCCGATATTCGTGATCGTCGCCGTCCCGGTGCGGTTGATCGTGATGGCGGCGGGGGACACCGCACTTCCGGCCAGAAATGTGTCGCTGAACGTTACTGTGTAACTGACCGACCCGCTGTTAGTGATCGCCACTGACGGCCAACTGATCGTTACCATGGGCGTAGTATCGACGATAAAGGTCCCGCTGACGGCCGCCGCGCTGCTGTTTCCCGCAGTGTCGAAGGCCGCCCCGGCCGGGATGGTGATGCCGATCGTTCCGTTGCCCGCCAAACCGGAAAGCGTGACCAGATAATTGGTGCTCGTGGCCGTCCCGGCACCGGGCGTGACCGCGATATTGGTGAGCGAGGCGGTGCCGGTGCTGTTGGTCGCGATGGCCAGCGGCAGCAAGGCGCTGCCGGACAGGTAGGGAGCGCTGAACGTTACGGTGTAGCTGACCGATCCGCTGTTGGTCACCGCTACCGACGGCGCGCTGAAGGTGACCGTGGGCAGAGTCGTGTCCACGGTGAAGGTTCCGCTGGCGGCGGCCGCATTGCCGTTCCCCGCCGCGTCGAAGGCCGCCCCAGCCGGGATGGTGATGCCGATCGTTCCGTTGCCCGCCAAACCGGAAAGGGTGACCAGATAATTGGTGCTCGTGGCCGTCCCGGCACCGGGCGTGACCGCGATATTGGTGAGCGAGGCGGTGCCGGTGCTGTTGGTCGCGATGGCCAGCGGCGGCAAGGCGCTGCCGGACAGGTAGGGAGCGCTGAACGTTACGGTGTAGCTGACCGATCCGCTGTTGGTCACCGCTACCGACGGCGCGCTGATCGTCACCGGCGGCAGGGTCGTATCGACGGTGAAGGTCCCGCTGACGGCTGCCGCGCTGCTGTTTCCCGCAGTGTCGAAGGCCGCCCCGGCCGGGATGGTGATGCCGATCGTTCCGTTGCCCGCCAAACCGGAAAGCGTGACCAGATAATTGGTGCTCGTGGCCGTCCCGGTGCCGGGGGTGACCGCGATATTGGTGAGCGAGGCGGTGCCGGTGCTGTTGGTCGCGATGGACAGCGGCAGCAAGGCGCTGCCGGACAGGTAGGGATCGCTGAAGGTCACCATGTAACTGACTGATCCGCCGTTGGTGATCGACTCGGAAGGCGCGCTGATTGCCACCGTCGGCAAGGTGGTATCGACGATGAAAGTTCCGCTGACGGCGGCCGCGCTGTTGTTCCCGGCCGTGTCCGTGGCGGCTCCGGCCGGAATGTTGATGTCGAGGGTTCCATTGCCCGACAGACCCGAGAGGGTGACCAGGTAGTTGGTGCTGGTGGTTGTGCCGGTGCCGGGCGTGACGACAATACTCGTGGCGGCGGCTGTCCCGGCCTGGCCGGTCGTGAGGGACGCGGACAGCAGGGAACTGCCGGAAAGGTAAGGATCGGTGAAGGTCACCGTGTAGGTGACCGACCCGCCGTTGGTTATAGCGACCGAGGGCGCGCTAAAGGTGACCGTTGGCAGGGTCGTATCCACAATAAAGGTCCCGCTCGTGGCCGCCGCGCTGTTGTTCCCGGCCGTGTCTGTGGCGGCTCCGGCCGGAATGTTGATGTCGAGGGTTCCATTGCCCGACAGACCCGAGAGGGTGACCAGGTAGTTAGTGCTGATGGTCGTGCCGGTGCCAGGTGCCACCACAATACTCGCGGCAGCGGCCGTGCCGGTCTGGCTAGTCGTGACGGACGCGGACGGCAAGGAACTGCCGGAAAGGTAGTGGTCGGTGAAGGTCACCGTGTAGGTGATCGACCCGCCATTGGTGATGGCTACCGAAGGGGCGGTGAAGGAGACGGTGGGCAGAGTGGTATCGACGACAAAAGTTCCGCTGGCTGCTGCGGCGCTGGTATTGCCAGGGGTGTCGGTGGCCGCTCCGGCCGGAATATTGATATCCAACGTTCCATGGCCCGAGAGGCCAGAAAGCGTGACGAGATAATTGGTGCTGGTGCTATTGCCGCTGCCGGGCGTGACCGTGATGGAGGCGGCCGCCGCCGTGCCGGTCTGGCTGATGGTGACGGACGCGGCGAGGAGCGAACTGCCGGAAAGGTACGGGTCGCTGAAGGTCACCGTGTAGGTGACCGATCCGCCATTGGTGATGGCTACGGAGGGGGCGCTGATTGCTACGGTGGGTTGGGTATTGTCCACGTTAAAGGTCTGGCTGGTGTCCGATCCCGCGCTGTTGCCCGCGAGGTCCGAGGCTGAGCCCGCCGGGATGGTGAATCCGATCGTGCCGGTGCCGGAGAGGGAGGCGAAGATCACTTGCGCAGTGGCGGTGGAACCTAAGTTGGTCACGGCTGTCAATGAGATCGAGCCAAACGCAGCCGTCCCCGTCTTGTTCAGGTTTTCGAACACGTCAAGGGCCGTCAAGCTAATGCTTGAATCCTTCAAATTTTCATCCGACCAGGTGACCAGGAAAGTGACAGGACCGCTCTTGGTGAGCGAGACGCTAGGTGCGCCGATCGTCGCCACGGGAGCAACGGTGTCGATGACAATCGTCGCATGGGCACGCAGGGAACCGGCCGCTCCCGGGGTAGGCAGTGTCAGGGTCGCCGGCGTCCCACTTAATTCAATTGTTCCTCCGTTCAGAGTGAGCGCGCCCGTCGAGGCGTAATCGAGGTTTTGGGTATTGTCCCCAGCGGAGACGACGTAATCGAACGTCAGAATCGCGGTGCCGCTCCCGCTCACATAGTCCGCCGTTCCGCCATCGGACAAGGCTAGTTGCGGCGTTCCCGTGACGGTGACAGCCGCGCTAAACGTGATGGTGATCGGCACGGTCTCCCCCGCAATATAAAAGGCGGCGGCGGGCGAGGAAGAGACAGAAGTGACGACGATGGGCGGCGGCGCACCGATCGCAATATAAAATGGCGAATTCAGGCCCGTCGCAAAAGTCGAGACCGCACCACTGGGCGTCACTTTCGAAATTGTGCCGCTGTTAAAATTGGCGACGTAGAGATTGTCACCGGCGCCAATGGCCAGGCCGAGCGGTCCGCTTAACCCACTGACAAAGGTCGAAACCGCGCCCCCGGGCGTCACTTTCGAAATTGTGCCGCTGCCAAAATTGGCGACGTAGAGATTGCCAGCGCTGTCAAAGGCCAGTCCTGCCGGTTGGCTTAAGCCGCTGGCAAAGGTCGAAACCGTGCCTCCGGGCGTCACTTCCGAAATTGTGTCGCTGCCAAAATTGGCGACGTAGAGATTGCCGGCGCTGTCAAAGGCCAGTCCTGCCGGTTGGCTTAAGCCGCTGGCAAAGGCCGAAACCGTGCCTCCGGGCGTCACTTCCGAAATTGTGTTGCTGCCAAAATTGGCGACGTAGAGATTGCCAGCGCTGTCAAGGGCCAGTCCCTTCGGGAAGTTTAACCCGTTGGTGTTGGGAACAAAGGTCGAAACGGTTCCGTTGGAAGAGACGGTGGAAATCGTGTTGTTGTCAAAATTGCCGACGTAGAGGTCAAAATTTGGCGGCGCCGTATAAGTGAACTGGTCGGCGGCACCGGTCGCACTGGTTTGGCTGTCTGCCGTCACCGTCACATCCACCGTGCCGGTGCCCGCTGGCGATACGGCGGTGATCGTCGTCGGGTTGGCCACAGTCACGCTCGTGGCCGCGGTGGCGCCAAACATGACCGTGGCGCCAGTGGCGAAACCTGTCCCGGTGATGGTGACAAACGTATCTCCCAATGTGACGCCGCTCGCTGGGCTGATTCCCGTCACGTTCGGGGTGTAAGTGAATTGGTCGGCGGCACTCGTCGCGCTGGTTTGACCTCCTGCCGTCACGGTCACATCCGCCGTTCCAGCACCCGCCGGCGATATGGCGGTGATCTGGGTCGGACTAACCACCGTAAGACTAGTGGCAACGGCGGTCCCGAACTTGACTGTGGTGGCCCCGGTGAAGCTTGTGCCAGCAATGGTGACGGACGTGCCTCCCGCTGCCGGGCCAACGGTCGGGCTGATCCCGGTTACTGTCGGTGCTTGCAGATAAGTGAACTGGTCAGCGGGGCTGGTCGCGCTGGTTTGACTGCCCACCGTTACCGTTACATCCACTAACCCTGGGCCTGTCGGCGACGTGGCGGTGATCGTCGTCGAATTAACCACCGTCACGCCTGTGGCGACGGTGGTGCCAAACCTGACTGTGGCGCCGGAGGCGAAACCGGTGCCGGTGATGGTGACGGACGTGCTTCCCGTAGCAGGGCCCAATGTCGGGCTGATCCCGGTCACGGTCGGAGTGATGGCAAAACTGGCGCTGGGACCCGCCGCCGCCGAACTGTTCCCCAGCGTATCCGTCGCTGTCCCGGCCGCGATTTGCATCGCCTGCGCGCCGCCTCCCGCCAGATTGGCAACGGTCGCAGTAAAGTTGGTCGAGTTATTTGGCGTCACTGTGATCGTTCCGGTTACCGCCGGGTTCGTCAGGGTGATATTAGCCGCTGTTAGGGTGGCGCTCGCAAAATTGGTGCTGAAATAGCTGACAGTGTAGCTTACCGACCCACCGATGGTGGCGGTCGTCACCGAGGGCGGGCTGATTGTAACCGTGGGTGGTGTGTTGTCCACGGCGAAGGTCTGGCTGGTGGCCGAGCTTGCGCTGTTGGTCGCCAGGTCCTCGGCGGAGCCGGTCGGAATCGTGAATCCAATCGTGCCAGTACCGCTTAGACTGCTGAGAATCACTTGGCAAACTGTGTTGCCCGACCCCTGGTAATTATTTGTTAAGGACGTCACCGAGATCTCGCCGAACGCAGCCGTCCCGGTTTTGTTTAGGTTTTCGTACACCGTGAGGGCTGACAAGGCAATGCTCGACGTCTTCAAATTTGTGTCCGACCACGTCACCGTAAAGGCTGCCGGGCCGTTTTTGGTGAGCAAAACGCTAGGCGCGCCGATGGTCACTACCGGAGCAACGGTATCGATGATAATCGTTGTATCGGCGCTCAGGGAACCGGCCGCTCCCGGCGCAGGCAGCGTCAGGGTCGCTGGCGATCCGCTGGAGTCAATGGTGCCTCCATTCAAACTGAGCGCGGAGGTCGAGGCATAGTCCAGGTGCTGGCTGTTGTCGCCCGAAGAGACGACGTAATCGAAGGTCAGAGTCGCAGTCCCGCTTCCGCTCGCGTAGTTTGCCGTTCCGCCATCGGACAAGGCTAGTTGCGGCGTTCCCGTGACGGTGACCGCCGCGCTAAAAGTGATCGTGATCCGCACGGTGGTACCCGTCTTGTAATCGTTGGCGGTGGGTGAGGAAGTGACGCTTTGAATGGTCGCTCCCGCCGTGGCGACCCCCGTCAAAGAGAAGATCGTCCCGTTGCCGATGGCCGGATCATAGTCGTAATCGGTGTCGCTAGTCATCCCGTAAATGACGCCTGCGCTCGACTGACTCAGGCATCCGTTGGGATAGCCATGGTCGCCGCTGGCGCCGACATTTCCAGTGAAGGCGTAAATCTCCTTGTAATTGCTGCCGTTGGTCGCCATCCGGAAAATTGTGCCATACCCATTCGTCCCTCCTTGAATCGTCGTGCCGTATAGGTAGCCATCACTGGCCAGGAGCAGTCGCCCGGAGGGGACGGCGCCGTCGTGGCCGTTGCCGAAATTGTGAATGACGGTGAAATCTTGTCCATTCGTGCCAATACTGAAGGCCGTTCCCCCGCCGTTGCCAGTGTAAGCGCCGCCTTGCGCCGCCGTCCCATAGAGGTGACCGGTGGTGTCCTCGATCAAGCCACTGTCGGGGTTGGTGCCATCGCTCCCGGACAGGTCGCGCAAGTCGGTGTAGGTTCCGCTCGGCGTCAGCATGAACACCGTCCCGAGATTATTGGGGTCGCCCTCGAAAGCGTCGCCGCCGGTCACCCCGTAGAGATTGCCATTGCGTCCCGGCAGCAGCGGATTATAATCAATGCCGCCGGCGGTGTAGGTGAAAAAGTGCAGGTTGGCATAATTGTTGCCGTTCCTGTCTATCTTATATATCTGCGAATCCCAATTATTGATTCCGTCCGAGTCGCCCGACCCATCCGTCCGAGTCGCCCGACCCATATAGGTAACCGTCGCTCCCCTGCACGATCCCGGCCGATTGATACTCAACTCCCGTTTCCGTCGCGGTGGCCTGGAAGAGCAACGAGTAATTCGAACCGTTGGTCGTCATGGAGTACACCACGCCGTACGCTCCGGTGCCGCCTTCGGCCGTGCATCCGTACAATAAGCCGTCGGTGGCGATGATCGGGCCGTCTAACGGATTGGCCCCGCCGGTGTTGTAGGCCGACCCCGATTCTGGCGCATTAAACGTGTGCAGCAGCGTGTACGTGCCGTTAGTCTGATACTTGAAGACCGTGCCACCGGTAGTCCCATAGACTCCGTAACACGCGCCGTACATGACCCCGCCCCCGGCCTGAGTCAGCCCGTAGTACGGAATGCTGCCGTCAGTCCCGCTGAAGCGGTGCAACGTAGTCACGGTCAGGGTCTGGGCGTCTAGTTTGGAGACGCCCAGCAAGGCGCCCAAACCGAGGATGATTGGGGTAATGGCCTGGAGCAGGCGCCGCGATGCTTTTTGCATTTTGTTTAGGGCGTAAATTCGTTGGGGTAACTCTGAATCACACTCGGTCAAGTTTTTCCGCGTTGTTAAGTCTGGCGCGGCCAACAATGGCGAAAGAATTATTCTCATTTTAAGATCCAGGACGAGTGGCGAGCCAGCGGCGGACTCTGGCCCGTGGAGAAGCCGAAATGAAAGGCACGCCATCCGAGACTGTTCCGCTGCGCGGCAAACATCCCATCAAGCGTCCCTCCACGAAATCCAGGCGTTTCATAGCATGCCGCCGCGGCCCGTCGTTGCATAGGGAGCTTATCGGTGCAAAGGACGGGCTGCTTAATAGCCAAAAAACACCACAACTGTTGGATGGGAAACCCAGTATAGCGAAGTCATGTATCTGAACTCGCCGATCTCGGCGGAAAGAATTCGATGCACCTTAATCGTCGCGCCTACGGCGCGGCCTACACGGTGAGATGCGCACCTCCATGCCCTCCAATCTCGCTTTCAGAATCGAGAATTGCTTTGGCGCGGGGGACGCGATAGAAATGGAACAAAGCACGGCGCGCAGCATAGAGTCGGCAACGCCGGCAAGGAAAAAATGAATATTTCATTGACAGGTCCCTTCGCCAAATCCACCCGCCGCCAAATGATTGGACGCGTCGCAAAGGTTGCCGCGGCTCTGGCGCTCGCTCCCCGTCTCTCTCCGCTTTGGGCCGCGCCGGGAGAGCGCGGGTTCAAGATCGGCGCTCCGGAATGGTCTTTGGGCAAAACGGACCCGACCTGTTTTGATCTGGCCAAAGAAATTGGCCTCGATGGCGTGCAGGTCGATCTCGGCAACCTTAGCGACCACATGCATCTGCGCCAGCCGGCGGTGCAACAGGCCTATTTGAGCGCCGCCCGTCAAAACGGCTTGGCCGTTTCCTCGCTGGCGCTGGCCAAGCTTAACGAAATCCCGCTCAAAAGCGACCCGCGGGCGACGATTTGGCTGCTCGATTCCATCGAGGTGGCACGCGCCCTGGGCGTCCGCGTCATCCTCGTGGCGGAGTTTTATCATGGCGAACTCAAGGGTGACAAAGCAGGAGTCGATATGACGGTCGAATTGCTCCAGGAGTTCGCGCCCCGCGCGGAAAAGGCGGGCGTGATTCTTGGCTTGGAGAATTACCTCAGCGCGCCGGAGAACCTGGACATTATCCAGCGCGTGGGCTCCCCCGCCGTGCGGGTCTATTACGATGTGGGCAATTCTACTGACAAAGGTTACGATATTTATTCGGAAATTCGGATGCTCAAAGGACAGATTTGCGAGTTCCACGCCAAGGACGGCAATTATATGCTGGGCCAGGGGCGGATTGATTTCCACAAGGTCCGCCAGGCAATGGATGACATTGATTACCGCGGCTGGATTCAAATCGAGGCCGCGGCCCCGCATTCGCTGGTGGAAGATTATCGCGCCGATTTGAAATTTCTCAAAGGCATCTTCCCCGCATGAATTCAAACTTATGAACAAGATCCATAACATCTCCTCTATTCCCCATTCTTTTAACGTTTCCCGCCGCCAGTTTCTGGCCACGGCCGGGGCTTCGGCCTTGTCCCTGGCGGTCGCTTCCCCCACGCTCCGCGCGGCGGAGAGCGAGGCCAAAGTCAATATTGGCCTTATCGGCTGCGGCGGACGCGGCACATGGATTGCCGATCTCTTTCTGAAGGATGGACATTATAACCTGGTGGCCTTGGCGGACTATTTTCAGGACCGCGTTGACAGCGCCGGGGAAAAATTTCAAGTGGACAAGTCCCGCCGCTTTACCGGGCTCTCCGCCTACAAGCGCCTGCTGGAGGAGAAGCTCGACGCGGTCGTGATCATCTCGCCGCCCTATTTTCACCCGGAACAAGCCGCCGCCGCCGGCGAAGCCGGCAAACACGTCTATTGCGCCAAGCCGATCGCGGTAGATGTGCCGGGCTGCCAAAGCATCGAGGCCAGCGGGCGCAAGGCCACGGAGAAAAATCAGGTTTTCCTCGTCGATTTCCAAACGCGCGCGCATCCTTCTTATCAGGAGGCGGTGCGCCTGGTCCATTCCGGCGGCATAGGGAAAATCGTTTCCGGCGAAGCCAGCTACGAAACGAGCGACATCTTTGGCCCAAACGATGCCCGGATCCGCGAAAAACCGGAGGACAATGAAATGCGCGTTCGTTGCTGGGGCTGCGATCGCACCTTGTCCGGCGACATCATCACCGAACAGAACATTCACGCGATCGACGTGGCCTCCTGGATCATGGACGCGGCGCCGTTGCGGGCCTATGGGGAATGCGGACGCACCCGCCCGCCTTTGGAGAACGGCGTGTGCGATAATTTTTCCGTGATCTTTGATTATCCCAAGGACGCGCGGATTACTTTCAATTCCAAGCAAGCCGGCAAATTCTGGGAGGATATCTGCTGCCGCGTCTATGGCGAGACAGGGGTGATTGACACCCATTATTTCGGAGTGGTCAAAGTCCTGTGCGACGACGCCTACAACGGCGGCACGATGACGAACCTCTACACGGACGGGGCGGTCTATAATATCGCGGCGTTCCATAAAGCCATCTCGGCCGCCGATTATTCCAACCTCACCGTTCCGCCCAGCGTCCGCAGCAACCTCACGACGATCCTCGGCCGCACCGCCGCTTACCGCCGCGCCGAAGTGACCTGGGACGAATTGCTCAAGGCCAACGAGAAATTGGAAGCCAATCTCAAAGGGTTAAAAGTGTAATCTGGGACTCCACCAAGTCACGACAGGCAGGGACGCCCCTGCCGAGCGAAGAATTCTCTTCTACCGAGCTTTGGTTGAACCGCCAGTTTTTTATTCGACAATTTGCCAGAGCCATTGGAGATTGAGACCATGAAGTGGCCGGCCGATTATCACATGCACACGCCCCTGTGCCGCCATGCCCAGGGCGAACCGGTGGAATACGCCGCCCGCGCGGTGGCTGTGGGACTGGAGGAAATCGGGTTCTCCGACCATTCTCCGATGCGGCGGGACGACTTCGATAACTGGCGCATGCGCCTGGATCAGTTGGACGAATACGTCGAAAAAGTGCGCCGCGCGCAAAAGGACTTTCCCGCCCTGACCATCAAATTGGCGCTGGAAGTGGATTATTTGCCGGGACACGAAAGCTGGATCAAGGATTTGGCGGCGCGTCATCCTTGGGATTATTTCATTGGCTCCGTCCATTACGTGTCGGATTCATGGGCGCTGGATAATCCGGAGGAGATTCGCCAGTGGGCCGAGCGGGACCCGTTCGATGTCTGGAAGGTCTATTTCGACCGTCTGGGCATGGCCACGGAATCGGAACTCTTCGAGATTATTGGCCACGCCGATTTGCCGAAAAAATTCAACATTTACCCCAAACAGGACGTGACGCCGCTCTTTCGAGGTTTCGTCGAAAAAGCGGCCCGAGCCGGGGTGGCGATGGAATTGAATACCGCCGGCCTGCGCAAGGACTGCAAGGAAATCTACCCATGCCGGGCCTTGGTGGAAATGGCGGCGGGCGCGAAAATCCCTATTACCTTCGGCTCGGATGCGCATGCCCCTGGCGAGGTGGGAAGCGCGTTTGCGGCGGCCCTGGATTTGGCGCGCGCGGCCGGCTATACCCACACCTGCCGTTTCCATCAGCGGCGGCGAAGCGAAACCCGCCTTTAAATTCTCCAATTCTGCTGTAAAATTTTGACATGGATAATCGTCGTCTATTTCCGCCGTTCAGCCTGACCCGCCTTTTGCGGACGGTTTTCGCGCCCAAACCGGGTGAGCGCGTCGCCCTTTTAATTGACTTGCCCGAGCCGCAAATGGCCAAAGATTTCGGCTTTTTGCGCGACAAGACTCTCAGCGTCCAGCGGCTGGCGCACGAGGTCTTTTATGAAGGATTGAAGAAGGGCGGGCTGGCCGAGTTGAAACTGGCTGGGGGCGATCTCTTTGCCTATCAGGTTACGGGCGGAAGCAATTTGGATTTGCCGGCCGAAGCCGTTGACACGGCGGGGCGCGAGGTCAATCTCGAGCGCGATGTTTATTCCAAGTACAATATTTTCCTCTGCCTCTCGACCTTCTCCGCCACCGCCCCGCTGACGGCCTTCGCGAAAAAGTACGGGTTCCGCGGCGCAACCTTGCACGGGTTGAACGACATTATTCTGCGCACCGGTCTGGCGGTCGATTATGATGAGGTCAGCCGTGTGGCTGAGAAACTCCGTCTTGGGCTGACCAAGGCGGATGGCTTTGAAATTGACTTTGAAGTTCTGGGCCGCACCTGTCGGCTGAAGCTGGATTGCGCGCGGCAGGAAGCGCAGAAAAGCCACGGCCTTTGCCGCGGGGAAAAACCGGACGTGGCCAATTTGCCGGCCGGCGAAGTTTATTTTGTGCCGCATGGCGCCGAAGGGGAGTTTCCGTTGCGTTATGAGGATGGCACCATTGGGCTCATGCAGGTGGCCGGCGGACGCGTGCAGAGCGCAGGCTTGCTCCGCGGCGACGCGAAAGTCATTGAGGAACACATGCGCAAGCTGGGCTCGGACCCCGCGACGGGCGAAATTGGCGAATTAGGCTTCGGCACGCAGGAATTGCCGCCCTCGGGCCGCGATATTCAGGATGAAAAGATCCTCGGCACACTCCACGTCGCGACCGGACGGAGCGATCATCTCGGCGGCCATTTGACGCCGGATAAATTCGCCAACGCGAAAAACGCGACGCACGACGACATTCTCTTTTCTCCGACGAAAACGCCGGAGATCCGGGTGACGCAAGCCCGCATGTACCGCGACGGCAAGACCGAAGTGGTCATCGAAAATTTTCAACCCTCCGCCTATTTGCGCCATCTGCTGGACTGACACCCCGAACGGATGCCGCAGAATTATTACGACAGCGACCGGGCGGCGGCGGAATACCTCATCCTGCATTACGGGAAGCCGGAGCCGCGCCTGCCCAAGGGACTGGCGCTGGGAGAAGCGGCGCAGTTTGTCCCTCGTTGTGTGAGCGAATGTCTGGATGCCAGACGGCTGCCCGCTGCATCCCGGGCCCTGGACCTCGGTTGCGCGGTGGGCCGGGCGTCGTTTGAGCTGGCACGGCATTGCGCCGAAGTGATCGGCATCGACGCCTCGCGGCGGTTCATCGACATTGCCGGGAGTTTGCGCGCCAAAGGCTCGTTTTCCTTTCGTTATATTGTGGAGGGCGAACTGACCCAAACGGCGCGGGCGGTCGTGCCCGCGGGGATTGACCGGCGGCGGGTCAAATTCATGACGGGAGACGCGACACGGCCGCCGTCTGACCTGGGGGTCTTTGATGTCGTCTTGATGTCAAATCTCATTGACAGATTGGGCAATCCCGCGGTTTGCTTGAAAGGCCTGCCGCGCCTGCTCAAAAGCGGCGGGCAATTGATTCTCGTCTCGCCTTACAGTTGGCTGCGGGAATACACCCCGCGCGCCCACTGGCTGGGGGGATGCCGCCGCGGCGGCCGGGACGCGCGGACCTTTGCCGCCATCCGCCGCCTTCTCCGCCCGCATTTCAGCCTCGCGCGGCGGCTCGATTTGCCTTTTCTGATCCGCGAACACGAACGCAAGTTTCAACTCGGAGTCGCCGAAGCCAGCGTTTGGCTGCGGCGTTGAATTATGAGGCTGACCGCGGTCATTGCGATTTTGCTGGCCTGGGCCGTTATGGGTTGCGGTCCCAAATCGCCGCCGCCGCTGGTGGTGGGGATGGAGCTGGCTTATCCGCCGTTTGAGATGACGGACACGCATGGGCAACCCGCGGGCGTGAGCGTCGATTTGGCCCGCGACCTGGGGAGCTATCTGGGGCGTCAAATCGAAATCCAGAACTTCGCCTTCGACGGTTTGATTCCCGCCCTGCAAACGCGCAAGATCGACCTCATCATTTCCTCGATGACGGCCACGCCGGAACGGGCCAAGGCGATTGCTTTCTCCGACGCTTATTTAAATACCGGCCTTTGTCTGCTCGTTGGGAAGGGTTCCACCATTCAATCCATCGCGGACGCGGACCAACCCGGGCGTGTGGTCGTTGCCAAAAAGGGAACGACCGGCCATCTTTTCGCCGTCAACCATCTCAAACGCGCGCAAGTGCTGGTCCTGGACAAGGAGGACGCCTGTGTGCTGGAGGTGGTGCAAGGCAAAGCCGACGCGTTCGTCTATGACCAAATTTCCACCTATGAGAATTGGCAGCGCAACCCCGGCTCTACCCGCCCCATCCTGGAGCCCTTCAAGCAGGAATCATGGGCCATTGGCCTGCGGCGCGACGATACGAACCTGCTGCGAGAGGTCAACGGCTTTCTTAAGGAATACAAGGCGGGCGGCGGCTTCACCCGCCTAGGCGACCGCTATTTGAGCGAGCAAAAAGAGGCTTTCAGAAAATTGGGCTATCCGTTCTACTTTTGAACGTGCGTTGGTTGCGCTTTTTCTTTGCCCCATCCGATCCGGGAAGCCCTCCGCCGCCCGCCGGGGTGCGAGCGGCTAATTTTGCCCTGGCCCTGCTGGCGGTTTCGCTCGTCTGCTGCTTTTCTTTTGCGCGGCTGACTTACGGTCTCCATTGGGATTCCGTGTATTCTTATCGCGCCATGTTCCTGCAAGGATGGCTCAACACGATTTGGATTTCCGCCGTCTCCCTGGTGTTGAGCACCGTGATTGGCCTGTGCTCGGCGCTGGCGCAACGGAGTCCTTTCCTGCCTTTGCGGTATCTGGGGAAAATCTATGTCGAGATCATCCGGGGCACGCCGCTGCTGGTGCAGATCCTGTTCTTTTATTACGTGGTGGCGGCGGCTTTCCGCGTCAACGATCGCTATGTCGTCGGCGTTTTAACCCTTTCCCTTTTTAGCGGCGCTTATATTTCCGAAATCATCCGCGCCGGGATTGAAAGCATTGGGCGCTCGCAGTTGGAATCGGCCAAAGCGATCGGGTTGACGCGGGGGCAGACCTACCGTTACGTGATTTTTCCGCAAGCCCTTCGGCAAACCCTGCCGCCGCTGGCCGGACAGTTCGTCTCGCTGGTCAAGGACTCCTCCTTGCTCTCCATCATCGGCATCGCGGAATTCACCTGGAACGCCGAGTCGATTAACGCGATGACGTTTAGCACCCTGGAAAGCTATTTGCCGCTGGCAGTGGGATATTTGGTCTTGACGTTGCCCATTTCCATCTGGACCCGCCATTTGGAGGGGCGCCACCGGTTCGAGACGTAGTCGATGCCCGATGAACCTCTATCTGCGCCAAATCGTAAAACGCTTTAGCGGCCACCTCGTCCTGGATGGCATCTCACTCGACTTGGCAGAGACCCGCGCTCTGGTGCTCATTGGCCCCTCTGGCGGCGGCAAATCGACTTTGCTGCGCATCATTGGCGGATTGGAGCATCCTGATGCCGGTGAACTGCGGATCAACGGCGAGCCGGTGATCTTCGAGGAAGAGCCGCTGGTGCGCCATCGGCGGTCCATCGGGACGGTGTTCCAGGCGTTTAATCTGTTTCCGCATTTATCCGCGCTGCAAAACCTCACGATGCCGTTGATCCAGGTGCGGGGCCATTCCGCGCGGGAAGCGGAGGACATAGGCCGCCAACTGCTGGCCCGGTTCCGGTTGGAGGCGCAGGCGGACAAACGCCCGGCGGAACTTTCCGGCGGCCAGCGGCAGCGGGTGGCGCTGGCCCGCGCCATTTCCGGCAAACCGCGCCTGCTTCTCCTCGACGAGCCGACCTCCGCGCTGGACCCGGAAATGACCGCCGAAGTTCTGGACGTGATTGCCGAGCTGCGCGAGGAAGGGCGCGATTTTATTCTTGTCACCCACGAGATGGGCTTCGCCCGAAAGATCACCGGCCGCGCCGCCTTTCTCGCCGATGGCCGCATTCTTGAGCACGGCCCCGTAGAGCGATTATTCGATTCCCCCGCCGCCCCGGAAACGCGGGCCTTTTTGAGCAAGGTGCTGAAGTACTGAGTTTGTCGGCAGATTCAAGTCGTCCTATTGTAGTTCAAACATATTCATCTCGCTTCGCGGAAAGGCGGAAAGCTCATGAATCTGGAAAAGCTTGATACGTAGTTTAACTGCGGTCAGGATGCTGCCTGATGAAAGTCCGCGAAAGCCAAAGTTTTCTCTCTCTCTTCTCGGAACCGCTGGTTGTTGAAACGGCGTGTGGCGGAACAGACCCGCACACGGATGCGGCTGTGTGGAAATGTGAAACAAAGTCTCTCGGACAGGTTCCAACTCCCCGGCCTATCGCGCAATTAATGGCGCGGTGGGTGGTGTCGTTAAAACCGGCCACCGTGCTCGATCCTGCTGCCGGGCTGGGGAGTCTCCTGCACGAGTGCCATCGCCTCCATCGCCACGCAAAATTCGTTGGAGTTGAACGAGACCAACCAACCCTTCTCCGAGCAAAAAGCGCCGCGCCTTATGGGACAAAACTTATCCTGGCCGATTATCTCCTCGCAGAGGCTGGCCAGTTTCAAGGGATTATTGCAAACCCGCCCTATGTCAAAGCGCATCGTCTGGCATATTCGGAAGGAACTTGGCAAACCTTTGAGGAATCCTTTGGCACTCCTCTCGACCGCCTGACCAACCTCTACTGCCTCTTCCTGCTCAAAATCTGGAAAGACCTGGCGCTTCATGGTCGCGCCGCGGTCATTACTCCCGCCGAATTTCTTAATGCGAATTTTGGCACGGAGATAAAAGATCGTCTTTGCAATGTGATGCGGCCACCGGGGATGATCGTGTTCAATCCGACGCTGAACCTTTTTGGTCAGACCCTGACAACCAGTGCGATCATTTTCCTCGAGAGAGGCCGCCCGAAGTCTGCTTCCGCGAAGATTGTTAAAGTTGATTCTTTAGAAGAAGCGGAGACGTTCCTCCAGGCCATTATAAATGAGGCCCCGAATGGTCACAACACGACGCGGCACGACCTTGATGCGTTCGAGCCCGGCGGCAAATGGCTTAACATTCTACTAAATGGAGACGTGGCCAACCGATCACGATATCTTCCCAACGTCGTTGGAGATTTCTTTAATTGCCGGCGTGGAATTGCCACTGGAGGAAATGATTTCTTTTGCCTCTCCAAGTCTGAATTGGCGCGAAACAAGCTTGACCTGTCGGATGCGGAGCCCTGCATAACAAGGGCGAGCGACGCCAGCGGCTTGTTGTTTACGTCCGAGAATTTTTCCGCGCTCGCGTCTTCTGATCGAAAATGTTATTTACTGAATCCCCGGCATAGCGGCAGCAGTCTTGAAAACTATCTTAAAATCGGTGAACGCCTGGGCATCCCGCGGCGCCATCTGCCGAGCCACCGCCCTATCTGGTATTTGCCAGAAAACCGGGCGGTGGCCGATATCTGGGTTGCCGTATTCTCCAGGGAGAGCCCGAAATTCATTCTTAACGCCTCACGGGCCAGGAACCTCACCTGTTTTCACGGCCTCTACGTGAAATCACAACAAAACCATTTCATTGCGCTGCTTACTCTTTTCCTCAACAGCACATGGGGTCGATTCGCGTTCGCGCAAGTGAACCGGTTCTATGGAGACGGGCTCAATAAGTTAGAACCAAAGGACGTCGAAGCTTTGCCCTGTCCGCATTTACCGGATTTGAGCGCCGATGAAGTCGAGAAACTGACCGGCCAGTTGAAGACTCTTGAGACATTGCGGCTGGACGAGCGTCACGAACAGTTGGATGTTTTGGTGAGCAGCTACTTTGGTCTGCCCAAATGCCCGGACGGCGTGCCCTTCAGTGATTAGTCAGCAGGACATGACGGACTGCGGCTGGGTCCAGGACAAAGCCGCCGCCAGTGGGGACTACGTACGCATCATGGCGTCCAAGGTTGGTAACCTTGTGTTCCGCGGTAAACCCCGGCAAGCCGGTAGCCGTCCCGATCTGCCTCCCTTTCGTAATCGGAATCATGATGGTTGCTTTTTCCTGGCCCTTTGCGGGTGTCTCGAGGGAATAATCCGCGCCGCTTCCTATGATAGTGAAAATTGTAAGGAAGTTAACGGCAAAGACGGAGTCGAAGAAGACTTGGCAATAGCTTTGGGGCACACGATGACGTTCCAGCCAGCGATAAACAATAATGAGGTCTTCGACTTTGACCGTGAAGCTCGGGGTTTCTCGTCCGCTCGCGAGGCCGGCCGCGCGTTGTTCCTGGCGCACCTTCATGTATTTCAATGCCTCAAACTTGCTCGACCGAACTTCGATAGCCGCAACAGCCTGTTTGACGATTGGCTCGGTTTCCACGTAGCTCCGTTCCGAAAGGTCTCTTTCAACGGCAAATGCCTTTGGAAATAGAAGCAAATCAGGCCGCTTTCCAAAGACCCTTGTGCCGTCGATACCAGTCAGGTAGCGAGTCTTGAATTCCGGATGCCCTGCCGCGATTCGATCGGTGTTGCCATAGCGGACGACGACCCACTCGGGCAGCGCGCTCGCGAGAGCACCCGATAACATGCCTTCCGCCCAATCGCCCATCGCGCGATTTGCCAGGAATTCGGAACGCGCATCTGTCGGAACTCTGGGTTTTTGGGCGGGTATGACGCCCTCCCCACCAAAAGCCAGGTGGTTTGCTGTAATTCCTTTCGCTGTGAGCTTCGCCACCACGCTCGGAATAGTAGCCTTCAACCGAACGAAGTATTCGCTGCTCATCCTTTTCTATCCCCAAAAGAAAAAAGCTCCCTGACCTCCACTTTCAGCGCCCTGGCAAAATCGGCCAAACTGGCCACGGAAGGTGAATTCACGCCACGCTCCACCAGGCTAATAAATTCCACCGAGCGTCCTACTGCTTCCGCTAACTGTTCTTGTGTAAGGTCGCGCGCGCGGCGAAGTTCGGCAATACGCCGCCCAAGCTTCTTCTGGAGCATGAAGTTTAACTACCACCTCCGGCGGCCGAGTGCCACGGAGCTAAACTACGGGTGCGAGTATAATACGCCTTGCTTTATTTTCTTCGTGCATGCAGAAGAATCCGCAAGTTCATGATGCGAACGGGGACTGGATGCGGTCCAGGCTGAAACGCCTGTGGATTGGCAGCATCTGAAGAATTGTGTCCAAATCCTTCGGTGGCGATCATTGGGCAAACCGATTTATGGAAATTAAGAATTTAAACGAAGTGGCGCCGTTCATTACGAAGGACGGCTCGGAAATACGGGAGCTGCTGGCGCATCGCAATTCCGGCATCCGCAACCAGAGCTTGGCCGAGGCCCGCCTGCCTGCCGGCGGGAGCACGCAGGAGCATTACCATATCAAGACGGAAGAAATCTATTATATCACCAGCGGAACGGGGCGCATCCGCATCGACGACGAAACCCGCGAGGTGAAAGCCGGCGATTCCGTGGCCATTCTGCCCGGGCGAAAGCACAAACTTTGGAACACCGGCAGCGAGACGCTGCGATTGTTGTGCTGCTGCGCGCCCGCCTACGAACACGACGACACCATCATTACTGAATCCGACCGAATTTCATCGCCGGGCGAAGCGTCAAACATCCAATGCAATTCACCCAAACCGAAATGAAGACCACCACCCCGAAAACTCATCTCTCCCGGCGGCGATTTCTCCGCGGCACGGCGTTCTCCGCGGCCGCCTTTACCATTGTGCCCGGCTCCGTCCTCGGCCTGCGCGGGGCCATCCCGCCGAGCGAGAAGCTCAACCTGGCCGGCATCGGCATCGGGGGCCAGGGGGCCAGCGATCTCGACCAACTGAAGGATCAAAACATCGTCGCGCTGTGCGATGTGGACAAGAACTATGCGGCCCACACGTTCAAACAATACCCGGGGGCGCGCCAATTCACCAACTATCGGCAAATGCTCGACGAGGTCAAAGAGATTGATGGGGTGGTCATCGCTACGCCGGACCACCACCACGCGTTCGCCTCGATGGAAGCCATCCGTCGCGGCAAACACGTTTATTGTGAAAAACCGCTGACGCACTCCGTGTGGGAAGCGCGCCATCTGGCCGAGGCGGCCCGGGCGGCAAAAGTGGCGACGCAGATGGGCAATGGAGGCCAGGCTTCGCGGGAAACCCGCCGTCTTTGCGAGTATGTGTGGGCGGGCGCCATCGGCGAAGTGCGCGAAGCACACATTTGGACCGACCGGCCTTCCAATGGGCTGTTCGCCGAGTATTGGCCCCAAGGAGTCGCCCGCCCGCAGGACACGCCGCCCGTGCCCTCCGCGCTCGACTGGGACCTGTGGCTCGGTCCGGCGCCTTTGCGCCCCTTCAACCCGGCCTATCTGCCGTTCAAATGGCGCGGCTGGTGGGATTTTGGCACCGGTGCCCTGGGTGATATTGGCTGCCATTCGATGGATCCTGTTTTCCGCGCACTCAAGCTGGGCGCTCCGCTCAGCGTGCAAGCCACCTCCACGCGTGTCAACGAAGAGAGCTTCCCGCTCGGCTCCATGGTCACTTATCAATTCCCGGCGCGCTCCGCTGAACCTCAAGCCATCAACTGCCACCCGCGCGGATTGAGCGGCGCGGCCGCCGGTGGGATCGCGATGCCGGCCTGCAAGCTGGTTTGGTACGACGGCGGAATGCGCCCGCCGCGTCCCGAGGGTTTGCCGGACGGCCCCCAGATGGGCACCAACGGGCGCCTGCTCATCGGCGATAAAGGGTTTATCTTAAACACCACGGTTTTTCCCGAAGCCTGCGCCAAGGCTGTCGCGGAGTTGCCGGAGTCCATCCCGCCTTCACCGGGGCATCATCGGGAATGGGTCGAGGCCTGCAAAGGCGGCAAACTGGCAGGCTCCAACTTTGATTGGGCCGGGCCTCTGGCGGAATCTGTGCTGGTGGGAAATGTCGCTTTGCGCGTCCAACTTCGCGAAGAGCTGACCCATTGCAAACTGAATTGGGATTCCGCGGCGCTGAAATTCACCAACCTGGATGAGGCGAACAAGTTCGTTCGCCGCGACTACCGGGCTGGCTGGACCTTGTAAGACGCCTGTTCAGGTTCAGGTGTGGAAGCGCGCGGCGCGTTGTCGAGAGGGGCCACCAGGGCCTTGATGCGTCTTGGAAATTTTTGCCGGGATCACCCCTGGACCAATCGCCGGCCTGTTGCACCAGGAAGACTCGAATCTGTCCGTGATAGACCGGGACGGTCGCGGTCCCCTTTTTTATGAATACAATGTAATTGCGGAAAATAACAGGTTCCTGGTTGATTTCAAATGTTTTCTGTGTATTATGTTGTTCATGACGCAAACAAAGATTTCCAAGGCGTTTCAAACGACAATTTCGGCGGAAGCGATTCGGCGGCTCGGATTGCGGCCGGGCCAGCGGGTTAATCAGATCGTGGAGGGCAAAAGATTGATTTTGGAGCTTGTCGAAGACGCGGACGCGCTGGCTGGCTCGCTGGGCAAGGGGAAACAGGCGCATCCGGTCGAAGAGATGCGGGCCGCGGGGAGAAAGGCCATGACGAAAGCGGCAGCGGCCGGATTGGAAGGAGACGTATAAATGGCCGCTTCCATCGCGCTTGACGCCAGCGTGGTCGTCCGATATCTGACAGGGGATGACAAAATCCAGTCAGCCTCGGCCGCCGATCTCTTTCGGGCGGCGCAAGCCGGCAAGGCCAAGTTGGTGATTCCAACCTCAACGATTCAGGAAACGGTTTATGTGCTGGAACGGCTTTACAAGCTGGAAGCCGCTGACATAGCGCCCAAGTTGATGGCGCTTCTTTCCATACCCAATGTCGATGCGCCAGATTACCGCTGGGTCGGGGAAGCTCTTCAGTCTTATCGCGCCAAGAACAGCGATTTTGGCGACGCGCTTCTGCGCGCGTTCGCGGGCTTTGCCGGCTGTGAGGTGGCCACGTTCGACAAAGGGATCGCAAAGAAGTTTCCCGAAATTGCGGTCCGTACGCCTGCGGATTGCCTTGCGGGTTAGGATTGGAACCATAGAGACACAGACAAGACCGAGGAGCCGAAAGGCGGAAAGAGACACCGAGGCACAGAGATGCATTTTTAAAGCGGCGAACTCTGAGACCTGCTCCAAAAATGTCCAAACTGCAGTGGGCGGAACGATTGACGTGGTTTTTGGCTCGCTTCCTGACCGTCTTGCTGGCAGGTTTTATGGCAATTGGATCGGACACACTCTAACTCCACGGACAGGCGTCGGGGCGCGAGATCTTTGGCTGGCCCCGGGAAAAAAATGCAGCCCATGCTGCTCCTGCTGGCGACATGGATCGTAGCGATGCTGGGGGCGGGCTGCAATCAGAGTAATCCGGTGGGGGTTTATACTTACAGCAGGCCCGGCACATTTTCCAAGGTCAACCAAAGACGGGTTGAGCCGATCGTCACTTTCATCCTCGAACTTCGGGCCAACGGTTCCTATGTCTCTACGATAGAGGGCGTGGTCAGGGAAGCACCCACGGCCATCGAGAGTGATCTTCCGAGCGGCCGGGGGACCTGGGGAGTGCGCGACGGCTGTGTGATACTGTCCTCCGGCGGCGGCGAGGTCGGACGGTTGCTGATGGATGGGCTGGATTTGATCAATGTTCATGGCGGCCGCTACACGAGAATTCCCTGGTTAAGCGATGACCGAGGGAGCAAATCAGCACCGGGCGATTCATAAACCTTGCCAAGGGGAAGCCCCCCCCGCCAAACTGAATTCATCAATGACAGCAGAAGAAAAGCCCAGTGCGCCCCCCTCAACGCCCCTTGTTCTAAGCCCCTGGCTGGTGGTCGCCGCGGCGCTGCTTTTTTTTGGGTTGACGCTGAACCATTGGCTAACCCTCTCCAGTTTGCCCCTGGTTTCGCTCGTGACCGGATGGGACTGGCACCCTGGCCCGCTGCTGTGGCGGGTGGGGCCGATCAAGCCGTTGTTTTTGCTTTTGACGTCGCCGGTCCGGCTGTTGCCGGCGAATTGGCAGCCGTTGAGTTTGAATTTGTTGTCGGCCCTCTGGGCGGCCCTGACGCTGGGATTGCTGGCGATGTCGGTCCAGTTGTTGCCGCATGACCGGACGAGGGATCAGCGCGAGCGCGAGCCGGGGGAATTCGCGTTGCTCTCGGTGCGGGCCGCTTTTCTGCCGGCGCTCTTCGCCGTGCTCATGCTGGCCGGCCAAACTAATTTCTGGCAAAACGCGGTGGTTGCCAGTGGGGACATGCTGGATTTGCTGGTCTTTGCCTTTCTGGTTTTTTGCCTGCTGCGTTACCGCATTGGCCAAAACGACAAATGGCTGGCGTTGCTGGCCTTTGTCTATGGGCTGGGGGCTAGTGATAATTGGGCGTTGATGGGGTTTTTCCCTTTGTTCCTGATCGCGCTGGTTTGGATCAAGGGGGCTGGTTTTTTTGATGGGCGTTTTATGGGGCGGATGCTCGTCTGCGGCTTGGCGGGTTTGCTCCTTTATTTGCTGATTCCAATTCAGGGAAGCTTGGGAGGAGGCGGCAGTTTTTGGTCTCTGTTGCATCTGGAATTGGGCGCGCAGACCTTTGGTTTGAGGATCATTCCGCGTTGGATGGTGATCCTGGCGGGGTTTTCCACGGTGCTGCCCCTCTTCTTCGCGGGCGTGCGGTGGCCCTCTTATGAGGGTGACATCAGCCAAGCGGGCATTGTGCTGGTCCGGATGTTATTGCGGGTGCTGCATGTGATGTTCCTCGTGCTGGCGCTTCTCGTTTTCTTTGATTTTAAATACAGCCCGGGCCTGCGCATGCGGCAGACGCCGGTGGCGTGGCTGAGCTTTTATTATTTGGGCGCCTTGGCCATCGGGTACTTTAGCGGCTACGTCATTTTGTTGTTGAGCAGGGAATCCAGGCTGGGAGCGGAAAAACCCATCGCGCCAGCCAAGGGCTTGGCCCCCGTGATACTGGCGGCGGTGTGGGTTATTTCCTTGGCGGCCCCGGTCTGGCTCATTTGCCTCCATTTTCCCAAAATCCAGGCGAGCCACGGCCCCGTGCTGGCGCAATTTGCCGATGAAATTCTCAGCGCCTTGCCGCCTACTGGTGCCGTCATCCTCAGCGACGATAACGCGCGGCTTCTATTGGTGGAAGCGGCGTGCCAGCGGCGTCATGCCCGCGGAAAGGATATCTTCATCGAGACGGCCTCCCTGCCGCACCGTGATTACGTCCAGTATTTGACGGGGCGCTATCCGGAATTGCAAAAAGTGTTTCCCGCGGCGGAAAAGTTGAAGCGGGTCGTGCCAGACGAGATTCTGATGAAGTTCGTTGAACAAATCAGCCAGCACCAGCCGGTCTATTATCTGCACCCCAGTTTCGGATATTTCTTTGAGGTTTTCTATCTCAAGCCTCACGGCTTGATTTATGAAATGAAGGAACTGCCCAGCGGGGCTTCCCGGCCTCCAGTTTCGTCCGAAGCCGATATTGCCGCCAACCAGGCTTACTGGGCGCGCTTGGAAAAAGGACCGTTGCAGACGCTGCCGGATTTGGCCGTGAAAGATGGCACGGCCCAGGTGGTGGCGGGCGATTATTCTCTCGCGCTGGACTTTTGGGGGGTGGAGTTGCAGCGGGCCAATCGCCTCAAGGAAGCCAATGCCAGTTTTGCGGAAGCAACGCGGATGAAACCGGACAATTTCATCGCGGGACTCAACCTGGAGTACAACAACCATTTGCAGAAGGGGGACCATCGCCCCATCAACTCGACGGAATTGATGCACCGGGTGTTGCGGATCTACGGCAACTTGACCCGCGCGCTGATTTTCAATGGACCGATCGATGAGCCGGACCTGGAATTGCAATTTGGACAATCGCTGGCGGTAAACGGCTTCATCCGCCAAGCCACCGCCGCCTTTGAGCGTTGCGGGCAATTGGTACCGGGCAATGTGGCCGCGCAATTGGACCTGGCGAAGATCGATGTGGAACGCGGCCTGGGAAGCAAAGCGCTGGAAGTGCTCCATTCCATCCCGGCTTCCACCAAGTCGATGATCGATCCCTGGGAATGGGCGCGTCTCGAAGCGCTGGCTCATGTCGCCAGTAAAGAATATCTCGCCGCGGAAAAAATACTGCATGACGCCCTCCAAACCAATTCCAAAGACCCCGGACGGCTCGCGGTCATGGCGGAGTTCTATCGCTACTCCGGCGATGCCGCCCTGCGGGAAAACAATGAGCCGGAGGCGCGGCGATGTTTCAACAACGCGCTGACAAATCTGGATCTGCAATTGGACCGGTTGTCCGCGGGCAATGACTCTCCAGCCGCGGAGCCGGCCTTGCTGGAAACATTGATGAAGAAAGCGCAATTGCAGGTCCAGCTCAAGTCTTACGACGGGGCCATTGCCACCATGAACCGGTTTCTGCAATTGGAGCCGTCCCATCCCTCGGCCCTTCTCATTCGCGCGGTCGCGGAGGTGCAACTCAAGCAAACCCAGGCGGCGAAGAATGATTATAATGCGTTGCGCCAGCTCATACCCGACCAGACCTACCTCGCCGATTTCGGCTTGGCAGATGTGGCCGCGGCGGAAAAAGACAGCGCGGCGGAGATTCGTTACCTGCGGAGCTACCTGGCATCGGCGCCTCAGGATAACGCCGGCTATAATCAAGTGAAACAGCGTCTCCAGAAACTGGAGCGGCATTAAGAGCGTGTTTTTCAGACACGCTCTAATCTAACGACTGCTGTTGCTGAGCGTCCGCCACCGGGCCTCGTCGCTGAGGAACATTTGATACGGCAGGAAACCGGAAGGGGCTTTGGTCAAAGGAAAACCGGTTGGGACTTCCCCGCGGGCCTGGCAGTCGGCCACAAAATGGGCCCAACTGGTTGGTTTTAACATCATCTCCGTGAGGAACGGTTCATCGGTTGTCTTTTGCGTCAAAAACAAGCCCTTGACCCGTTCCAGGGCATTGAAGGCGCGGAATTCGCGGGTGTCGTCCAGGGTCAGCCAGGCGCAGTTGCGGTCTCCATACCAGGCGATCGCTCCAGGAATGTCGCTCATCATGAGCTCTTCCGAGTGGATCGATTGCGCTGTCGTCTGCACGTGCCTGGGCGAATAGGGCGAATTGCCCGGCGGGGGGCGGCTCAGGACCAGGGAAGCGATGAAGGGAACGCTTAGGACAATAATAAAACACCCCACCACGGCTCCGCGAGTGTCCAGCGCGCCCAAATTCAATTGGTCAAACAAAATGAAAAAGAGCGAAACCCCATAAACAAAGACCAACGGTGCCGGCAGCACCAGCAGGTTTTCCGTGTTGATTTCCGGGGAGTCGGTGCTGAGGTGGGTTTTCCCCACCGCCTGCACGACAAAAAGCACCGCCACGGAAAAAAGCAGAAAAAGCCGCACCCGGCCCAAAGCAGGCCGGCGAAAGGGGATCAGCAAACCCACCAGGAAAAAGGCCGAGACCCAATTGCCGCCAAAATGGGGCAGATCATCACGGCACATGGTGCGCGCATTAACCAGGAACTTGTCGAATATATCCATCGGGGCGACTCGTTTTAACTCATTGGTTGGGTTAAGCGAGCGCTCCAAAGAATCGCCTTCCAACGGCGCTGTGCCTTGGACCACGGCATAACCGGCCTCGCCAAAAACTGTTCCGCTGACCATGAAGTTGCGGGCCAGCCAGGGAGCCATGACCAGCACGAAGGCCAGGAGCATGGCAAGGGAGAGCCGTCCCCTGGAACGCGGCGCGATCCAAAGGACAAATAGGACCACCGGCACGATCAGGCAGGCGAACCCATAGCGGGTCATGCCGCCAATCCCGACCAAAGCACCCGTCAGCAGGCCCAAACCGACGCCGGCGCCTCCGCCTCCAGGCGCCTGCTCGCGTTCTTCAATGAGGACGAGGCACCAAACCACCGCCAAAAAAACCAAGAGCAACAACATGGTGGACAAACCGGAGATGCTGAATCTCCAAAACAGATTCGTTCCGACCAGGACCGCGCAGGAAAGCCAAGCGACGCGCGCGTCAAAAAGCCGCCGGGCAATGAGAAAGAGCAGCACCGCGGCGCCCAGAAAAAGGAACTGATTGAATACCGCGATCCACCGTTCCGGCTGGTAAAACCAAAACTGATCGGCCTTGAAAGACAAGGGCAACACTTTCATTGCCGCCGCCAATAAGACGGGATAGACGGGCGGATTATTTAAGTCGGGCACTGGCAGCGCAATCGGAGCGTGCTGCTGCTCAGTGGGAGCGGCTTCCCGCAACAAATGGATGGAGAAGGGACGAATCGACTTGGTGACGTAGCCCTGGCCTTCGGAAAGGTTGCGGGCCAGTTGCGCTGTCTCCATCCCTTCTTCGCAGGGAAAGCCTTGAAAAGCCAGAACGTCGTAAAGGCAGGCACAAACAGCGAAGGCGAGCACGGCGGCCGCCACCTTCATCGCGCGCGCGCCCGCTCCCACTTCCCAATATTGAATCCATTCTTGTAGCGGCACTTAAACGCTCCCCAAATGGCAGAGGCACAGGTTCCAATGCAACCTCCGGCGGTTCGTCCCCATGATGTAGCTATTCACGTCTATTCGTTTGACCGTGCGGGATAATGAGAGATGCAGGCCGCTGATGGCGAGAAAAAAATGGAAGGATCAGGACGGCCATGGCGTTCATGGGGTAAACTAGCTATTGCGGTCCAAATAGTCAGGGTTGCAGCCAGGGCGGCTTCATGTTAGCTTGCGCCATAATTAATTGACCAAATGCCTGATCCAAATAGAACAAACGAGCCGGATAAGAACGAAAAGCGGAACGGCGAATTACGCCTCCCGCCGCGCACCTTCCTGATTTGGATCGGCATTATCGGTCTGATCAGCGTCCTCGCGCTGGTGAAAAATGGTTCGGAAACGCCTGTCGAGGAACTTCCCTCCTTTGGCGCGTTGCTGAGCAAATTAACCAATAATCTGATCGTCCCCGGCACGGGACGGATGGTGAATGGCCTGCAAGTCCCGGAATTGAGACGCCTGACGGGCAGTTACTACAAAACCGATGCGGAGGGCAAAAAAATTCTGACCGCCGACAACAAGCCGGTGGAAATCCCCTTCAAGTTTGAAACCGAATTAACGGACAAAAAGAAGGACCTCATCATCGATTCCGGGCAATTCAAATCGACCAACAACAGCAATTTGATGGTGAACCTGTTTTTGAACACCTTTCTGCCCTTTTTCCTCATCCTCGGCGCGGTTTATTTCTTTATTTTCCGCCAGATTAAAATGGCCGGCAAAGGCGCGATGAGTTTTGGCAAGAGCCGCGCGCGCATGTTGAACAAGGAGAAGAACAAGATCACCTTCAAGGACGTGGCCGGGGTGGAGGAAGCCAAAGAGGAAGTTTCCGAGTTGGTTGAATTTCTCAAGGACCCCAAGAAATTTCAAAAGCTCGGCGGACGCATCCCCAAGGGCATCTTGATGGTCGGCGCCCCGGGCACCGGCAAGACGCTCCTAGCCAAAGCCATCGCCGGGGAAGCCGACGCCTCTTTCTTCAGCATCAGCGGCTCGGATTTTGTCGAGATGTTTGTCGGCGTCGGCGCCAGCCGGGTGCGCGATATGTTTGAGCAGGCCCGGAAAAATGTGCCCTGCCTGATCTTCATCGACGAAATTGACGCCGTCGGACGCAGCCGCGGCCACGGCTGGGGCGGCGGCAATGACGAACGCGAACAAACTTTGAACGCCCTCCTCGTTGAAATGGACGGTTTCGACACCCAGGATGGGATCATCATCATCGCCGCCACCAATCGGCCGGACGTGCTCGACCCGGCGTTGCTCCGGCCGGGGCGTTTTGACCGCCAGATCATGGTAAGCCTGCCGGACGTGCGCGGGCGCGAAGCCATTTTGAAAGTCCATGCGCGCAACGTGAAGCTGGACCCGGTGGCCAATTTGGCCGTCATCGCCCGCGGGACGCCGGGTTATTCCGGCGCCGATCTGGCCAACCTCTTGAATGAAGCCGCGCTCCTGGCCGCCCGCCTCAGCAAGAAATCCATCGGCATGGCCGAGTTGGAAGAGGCCCGCGTCAAAGTCCGCATGGGCCGCGAACGCCGCAGCATGGCCATGTCCGAGGAAAACAAGCGCTGCACCGCCTGGCACGAGGCCGGCCATGCCTTGGTCAACGTCTGCCTCGAACACACCAATCCGCTGCACAAAGTCACCATTATCCCCCGCGGACAGAGCCTCGGTTCAACGATGTCCTTGCCGGAGGAGGACGTCCTCAACCATCGCCGCAAAGAAATGCTTGACCTCATCGCCGTGATGATGGCCGGGCGGATCGCGGAAGAGATTTTTTCATCGGACATTTCCAGCGGCGCGGCGGGCGATATTCAGCAGGCCACTTCCGTGGCCCGGGCCATGGTTTGCCAGTGGGGCATGAGCGACCGCCTCGGGATGGTCCAGTACGGCAACGACCAGGACCAGCTTTTCATGGGCCGGGATATGGTGCAGCGCAAAGATTACAGCGAATACACCGCCCAGGAGATCGACGCGGAAGTCAAACGAATCATCAACGAGGCCTACGAACGGTCCAAGGCGCTGATCCAGACCCATCGCGACAAATTGGAGATCATCGCCAATGCCTTGCTGGAATATGAAACGTTGGATGGCGCGCAAGTGAGCGAAATCGTCAAAACCGGCGCCTTCACGCCGCCGCCGCCCGCTCCCAAAGTCGAGCCTCCTTCCGGCGCGGTCGCGGCCACGCCGTTACCCGAGGTGCCCAAGCCGCTCCCGCCTAAACTGCCAGGCTTTGGTTCGCCGTCGCCCGCGCCCGTTTAAGCCGATCTTTGACTCGAGCGCGTCGAGGTGCGCTCACCTATGACCGAGGACGCCGCTCGTCAAATCGTAATCGCTCCGTCGCTGCTGGCCGCGAATTTCCAACGGTTGGGAGCGGAGACCGCGCGGGTCAACAAGTCGGGGGCTGATTGGCTGCATCTGGACATCATGGACGGGCATTTCGTGCCGAACATTTCCTTTGGCCCGGCCGTCGTTCAAGCGCTTCGCCCATTGAGCCGGCTCACCTTCGACGTCCATTTGATGTGCGCCCGCCCGGAAATTCTGCTCGAACCTTTTGCCAAAGCCGGGGCCGACCGCATGAACATCCATGTCGAGCTGCACAGCAAGGTCGATGGTTTGATTTGGAAGATTCGTTCTTTAGGCAAAAAGGTCGGCCTAGCCATCAATCCGCCGACGGCCATGATCAGCCTCAAGCCGTTTCTCAACCGGGTTGATTCGCTTTTAATCATGACGGTCAACCCAGGTTTTGGCGGCCAGGAATTCATCGTGGAATGTTTGACAAAGATTCAACAGGCGGCGGCCTGGCGGACGAAGCTTGGCTTGAACTATCGCATCGCCGTTGATGGCGGGGTGGATGACGCGACGGCCGCCCTTTGCCGCGAGGCTGGAGCGGACACCTTCATTAGCGGGACCGCCCTCTTCCACAAAAAGAATTTGAGGGCTTCCGTGGCCAGAATGCGGAAGGACCTTCTTGGGTCAAAACAAGGGAATGCGGGGGCGGGGGGAGGAGGCCACACGGGCCAGCGAGCCCAAGGGGGACCTTCGGTTTAACATGCGCAAGACCCAATAGGCCGCCACGGCGGCTATGAGATGTTTGATCGTGTGCCCGCTGACCCATCCGCCTAAGGCATAAATCCGGGCATCCATCGCCTCGGCCACTTTCGCCAAAGCGTACCAGCCGACAACCGCCAGCATGTCTCCGCTCCGCGTATAACGCGGTGGAAACCCCACCATGAGCAGGCCGATAAGAAGAATGGGAAAATACTGAGCCGCCATATAGGGCCAGAGATTTCCCGTCCATTGCCACCACCAGACCGTGCCTGCGCCGAGCATGAGCAACGGCAGCAAAAGACGCAGGCCCGCCGCGACGGAAACACGCTCCGCGATCATGGCCGCGAGCAGCGACATGAAGGCCACTGTCATGGGCAGGCGGTCCCAAACCAGGGTCGCATCGGAGGGCCTCCAGTGGTAATAAACTGAGCCGTAACAAGTGCAGGTGACGCCGAGGAAAAAAAACGCGTAGGGAATGCGCTCTCGCGGTTCGAGGAACTGCCCCGGCGACGCCAGAAAACCGAGACCGAGAATCCCCACTCCCAGAAAGGCGACGTTGGAAATGACGTTCAGGCAATTGGGAACGCCCGCCAGCGTTCGGGCGTCCGCAAAATGATGATAGGACTGCAGTTGCCGCAGCGGCGGCAAGAGAAGCGCGGTGACAATTCCGGCCAGTGCCACCATCGCAAAAAGCCAGACGTTTCGGTCACGACGCCGCGAATTGCCCAAAGGCTTGAGCGGCCCCCGCAAACGAAATGTCTGTTGCAGGTCGAGCACCGGCTGAACCATACGCCATTGACGCTGGGGCAGCAATCTCCGGGATTTGCCCAAATCGCCCGATACTTGCATCAACCGCCGTCATCCAGCCGCACGCATGATTCCATCTCAGCAAAGGTGAATGTAACGCCGTCCAATTCCAGCGGCAGGCTGCGAATCCGATCTTCCTCGATAAACAGGACGTCTTTGACGAGGCGCAGAGTGCCGCGCAACCGAATACCCCCGCGCAGCCAGACTTCCGATGGATGGCCCACGGGCAGGTTCAACTTTTCTGCCGCCGCCGAGGCAGCCAGTTGCCGGACAGCCACCCACGAGGCGAATCCGTCCTTGCCGGAGCCGGAATGAAAATTCAATTGACCTTGCAATTGCATGGCCTTGCCTTGGCCGCAAGTTGGCAAAACCGGCCCGCGTCTTGAAGTCTTAATTGGAAGCATCTTGCGCCCAGGCCAGGCCGTCGGCGGTCTTTCCCGCGTCAATCAGTTTGCGCACCGTCCAATCTTTCGTGTCAATGACAGCGACCTTGGCGCTGGCGTCGCACGAGACGTAAGCTTCCGCTCCGTCAGGCCGCACCAGGGTTTCCTGCGGCGCGCGGGGCACGTCCAGGGTGTGCGCCACTTCCATCGAGCGCAAATCCACTACCGCGACTTTGTCGCGTCCGGGCACTGCCACGACCAGCCAACGGCCGTCCGGCGTGGGAGCGGTGCCATAACCGGTGCCAGGCAAGGCCACCCAGCGATCCACCGCGTTGCGGGCGGTGTCCACCACCGCCAGGCGCGGCGCATCCTGGTCAGAGGTGAAGACCCAGCGGTCGTCCACGGACAGCGAAATCCTCTGGGTCGTTTTGCAGATGGGGATGATGGACAGGACCTTCTTTGCCTCCAAGTCCAGCACGGACACCGTTCCCGGAGCGACGTTGGCCGTATAACCGCGCCGGCCATCGCGCGCAATGGCCAACATGTGCGACTCCGGTTGCCCGGTGGGGATCTGGCCCACAATTTTGAGCGTGGCCGGGTCAACGATTGTGATCGAGTTTTCCAATTCGGTCGTGACATAAACCAGGCCATTTTTCGGGCCGACCATGACGCAATGCGGACGGACGCCTTTGCCGAAATCAACCGTCCCGACGATTTGCCGGGTCGCCAGATCGATCACCCGCATCAGGCTGCCATCGGTGCCGGGCCTGCCCACGCCGGAGTTGCCATAAATGGGAACAAAAGCCCGTTTCCCGTCGAGTGACGCGGCGACCTCATGCCCCGTCACTCCGTCTTCCGCCACTGTGGCAATTTGGCGGCCGGCGGCAGGGTCCACAATTCCCAGAGTGCGATCGCCCTTGTTGGCAACCAATAAGAATCCCGCGGCAGGCGCGTTCCGCGTCGCGCAGGTGAACAAAAGAATCCCTACGACAAAAGATAAGGCTGGCTTGCACATGCCGCTCAATCTATTCCGCCCACCGCCCCAGGTCAACTTAAGCATCGCGATGCCTAGCGCATGTGCCAGTGCCACCACCAGACAACCATGGACATCACGGTCAAGCCCCCTAGAGGAATCCACACGTAGTCCAACCGGTCGAACTTCCTCCGCCTCCGCGCGCCCCTTATCTTGGGAAACATGAGGAAGACGCAGCCGGCGTAAAGGATTAAAAGGATGACCATGGACCAAATCTCGGCCAGTGATTTGAACGGGGTGGGCATGTTTTATGAAATAGACCTTTCCGACCTGGACATGTTCATTTCAACGGCTGCGCGAATAGATTGAATGCCCCAGACTAATTAGTGGACTCGGAAAAGTCTAGGGGAAAGTACTGGTTTAAATCGTAAGGGAAACCCTTATTTAGAACGATGCGGTTGGCCTGGGGATCGCGAACGTCTCGGTCGCTTCCAGTCGGCGTCCCGCCGACTGGCAGTTTTGGCCCTTCGTTAACTTCGTTTGCTGTTCAAGAGATCTCACGATGGCTCAAGCTTTAGCCCCTTCCACGAGTCTGATTTCTTGCGCGTTAAGGCTGTAAAACTCATAAACAATCGCGTCAATCTGGCGATCCAGCGCGGCGCATTTGTTCCCGTAAAAGTCCTTGTCTTTGTCGCTCTTGGCGGCACTCAGTTGCTTCTTGGACAAAAGCACCTGCTCCACGAGCCTGTCTAATCGCCTTTGAACGCCCTCATCGATTGTTTCAGGCAATGGAAGTTCTCTGGTTTGTTTGATGATTGTTTTTGGAAAATCGTCGCGGCGCGCGACCATGTTAATTTGGCAAAAAAACCAAGAGATAAGGCGGCTGTTCAAGATGGCTAAAACGACAAGCAACGAAAGCCCACTTCCCGGTTTAAGCAGCAAGCTCTGAATAGATTGATTCGTCAAAAAATCCTCATCGGCAAGACCGCCTGAAGGCGAAATTGACGGCTTACCAACTGTCGTAACAGCAAACGCGACCCAGAAAAGAAACGCCAGGGTTTTGCGGCTTCAATCTCTTGGGTATAGTCCTCAAAGGCAAGGGGTCCAAGAGCGAGGGTGTAGCGGCGCAATTGACCATTGAATGCGCGCCGCGGTCGTTTCATTCCGGTTTCAGCTCGCGGGTTAAACTCCTCAACGCCCCGCATGACCTCGACAACATCGTTAAATTGGCGTTTCTGCCTCTTTAGCTTTGAAACAAGTTTGGCCTCGTCGCTCGACGCGGTGACCAGAAAGCCTGTCTTGTTCCAGCTACCGAGGCTGCCCAGTTTTTTAAAGCGGTCAAAGTCTTCGAGTCCCCTTATCTTGAAGCGAACGGGGAAAACCACCAGTTTTACTCTTGAATCGGTCTTCTCTCTCCATCCGGGATCTTTCTCCGATTTTCGGGCGGTAACGATGAGTGTATCAACGTAAGCACCTGCAAAAACATCGTAGGGTAAAGATACAAATGAATCCGGAAGAAATTGTGCAGCGAAGAGAATTCTGAGTTTTTCAGAGGACGGAGTTGAAACCCAGCCGGACGGAATGATGTATCCGAGATAACCGTCAGGCTTGATTAAGGACGCCGCCCGTTCAACAAATGCAATGAATGTATCTAACGAATTTGCAAGCGTATGGTACCGGCTGCGCAGATAATCGACTGCGATCGGGCTTGTTTCGGTTCCGTAGGGCGGGTTGCCAAGAATGGCATCGAAGCCACCGCGCCGAATGATTGTCGGGAAACGTTGTTCAAAATCCATCGGGTTTAACTTACGCTCAGCATCCGATGCAAAAAGCTGGCCGCTCAAAATGTCCATCCCGATCAGCGAGTTGCCGCACACGATGTTTTTATGCAACGACGGCAAAAGTGTTTCGTGGAATTCCATCTGGTAGCCGCGGGCGGACGCCGGCGTTTCGTCTTGCAGCAATTTCAAGTACAACGAAAGCTGCGCGACTTCCACGGCCTGGTTATCTATGTCCACGCCGTAAAGATTATTCACCAGGATTTCCCTCTTTTTCTGCAATGATAAGTGCAATCCGTCGTCTCTCTTCGCGGTCTCGCCACCTCTGGCCGCCCGGGGATTGTCATTGTAGAATTTTGTATGGTAACGGATGAGCAAGTCGTAAACGCCCAGCAAAAACGAACCGCTGCCGCACGCGATGTCGGCAAACTTCATTTTGGCAATCTGAGAGGGCGTCTTGCCTTCGATCAGTTTGCCGACGGTGTTCTCAACGATATAACGGACGATATATTCAGGCGTGTAATATACGCCGCCCGCCTTGCGGACTTCGGGTTTTTCCTCGACGCGGGCGCGTTTGTCCGTCGCCACGATTACCTTGCCAAGAAACCGTTCGTAAATGCTGCCAAGAATGTGAAGCGGGATAACATTGAAATCGTAAGGCGAATTGATATGGCAAAGGGCTTCACAAACACGGCCGAACTGATCGTCATCGACCTTGAAATCTTTAGAGTCAAGAATATCGTTATTCTTGAATACGATCCCATTGTAAATGCCGTTGAGCCTCCGGGAGGCCGCAACGAACTCAGCCCAAGCGCTGCCCCGCTGGCCAAAATTGGCAACGAGGTATTCTGGTTCGATCAGCTTATCTTCCAAAAAGCGCATGAAAACGAGCCGGTCCAGGGTGCGTTGAGTGACTTCGGTGAGCGTTTCGCTGTCTAGTTTGGGATTCCGATTCTTAAAGGTGTGCGCGAGCGCGTCGCGATGTCCGTCTAATTCTTCCAAAAATGCATCGTCAATGGATTGGTAGCCGCCTGTCCAAAGCCCGCCCGGCGTCGCGCCGTGCTTCTTGGGCAATGTCTCCGCGTATTTTTCGAGGGAACCGCTGGCAACGGCTTCCCGGGAAAAGAGCCAGTAGATCTCGGCGAATTTTCTTTCGTCGCCGTATTCACTGTAGTGGAATTGTTTGAGGTTGCGCCGCAGTGCAGTTTCCAAGTCCGGCTTGAAGCGGCAGTCCACAATCTCGAATCGCTCAAAATCGAACAGCACGGCGACGGGCGTCTGGCTGTTCCAACCGTAACGGATGGTCTGAAAATAATTGTCCGTCGTGGCAAGGTCAGCAAACGGCTTCTGGGCTTCGATATAGAATTTTACGTCTTTGAAATTGGGCGCGAGGTAAAAAGCATAATCCGCGCGGCGTTGCGATGCCCCCTGTTCTTTGCGCTCGACTTTTACTTCTTGCTCGTAAGGGTTTTTCTGTGTGTCGTGGTTCACGTCCCAACCCAAAGCGATCAAGAACTTGTCAATGAAATCTCGCCGGGCCTCGGCTTCCTGATATTGAGGCGAAAAATAGAATTTCTCGTTGGCTTTGAACTCCGCAGCCAACTGTTTAACCCGTGCAAAAGCGACCTCGAAATTCGCTGGCATCTCAGGGCAGACGGTATCAGACATTGCGCAGGAGGGGCAAGTCAGCTTTGCTGGTTCCCCTACCTCTTCACCCGTTCCCTTTTCCGCAGTTGGCGCTCTTCTTTGGCGACTTGGCGGCGGAGCAGGTCTTCGGCGGACCAGCCGTGGGATTGGGCGGTGCGGGCCAGGGCGAAGAGTTGCCCGGCGAGCGCGCTTTTGGTCAGCGGGGAGTGGGCCACGGGATGGGCGAGGCCCGCTTTGCGCGCTTTTTTCAGGAGTTTCTCGGCCCGCAGGAGGGCGGGCAAATGTTGGGGAATGCCGTCAAAGGCCGAGGGCCGCTCGTGCCGGGTGCCGTGCTTTTCCGCCGCCTTGATCTTCTCCCAGTTGGCCCAGACCTCATCGACATTCTTGACTTTGACGTCGCCGAAGACGTGGGGATGCCGGCGGAGAAGTTTTTCCACGATGTGGCGGGCCACGTCTTCAAAATCGAAGGCGCCGCGTTCGCGGGCCAATTGGCAGTGAAAGACCACCTGCAAGAGCAAATCGCCCAATTCCTCGGCCATTTCCTGGTCGTCGCCGGCCTCGATGGCGTCCATCAATTCGTAAACCTCTTCGACGGCGTGATAGCGAAGGGTTTGGTGGTTCTGCTCGCGGTCCCAGGGGCAGCCTTCCGGCGAACGCAATTTCGCCATCACCTCCAGCAATTCGGTCATGGCAGATTTCTTTTTCATTATAAAATGACGAGATTGTCGCGATGCACCAGGACTTCCCTGGCTTGGCGGGCCTTGACCAGGGCGGAATCGAAATCGCAGATGCCGCGGGCAAACTCGGTGCCGTTGAGATCGCAGATGCGGACAACGTCGCCGGCGGCAAAATCACCCTGGCAGCAGGCGACGCCGGGCGGCAGGAGGCTCTTGCCGTTTTCGCGCAAGGCTTTTTTCGCGCCTTCATCGACAAAGAGGGCGCCTTTGGCGTGATGGAAAAAGGCAATCCAGCGCTTGCGCCCCTTGAGCTTGGCGGATTGAGCGACAAAGAGGGTGCCCACGTCGGCGCCTCCCAGGACTTTGGCCAGGGCATCCTTTTTTTTGCCGGAAGCGATGACCAATGGAATCCCGGAGCGAATGACGATGCGGGCGGCTTGCAGTTTGGACGACATTCCGCCCACCGCCGTCTCGCTCTCGGTTCCTTTGGCCATTTTTTCCACGGTCAGGTCGAGGTTTTTTACTATGCCGACGGTGCGGGGATTGGCCTGTCCGAAGTTTTCAATCAAGCCATCGACGGTGGTCAGGATGACCAGGGCGTCAGCAGGCAGGAGGCAGGCCACCAGGGCGGATAATTTGTCATTGTCGCCGAATTTCAGTTCCGTGGAGGAAATGGCGTCATTTTCGTTGATGATGGGAATGACGCCGTGCCGCAGAAGGGTGACCAAGGTATTGCGGGCGTTGAGGTGGCGCTCATGATGTTCAAGATCGTGATGAGTCAATAAGACTTGCGCCACCGAGCAGCCCGCCTTGGAGAACAGCTCTTCATACATCGCCATCAAGCGCGGCTGGCCGACCGCGGCGCAGGCCTGCAAAGCCGAAAGTTCCGTCGGGCGTTTGGCAAAACCCAGCGCCCCCATGCCCGCGCCCACCGCGCCGGAAGAGACCATGACCACCTCTTTGCCCTGGAGGCGAATGGCGGCAATCTGCGCCACCAATTGCGTCAACTGGGCCAAATCCGGCTGCTTCCGGCTGTCGGTAAGGACGCCAGTGCCGAGTTTGACCACAATACGAGTGGCATTTTTAAGCAAAGCGCGAGGCATTGCGTTAGGCTGAGAGGATGGAGCGAAGCGGCGGAATGGACAAGGCAGAAGGGTGGGCGATTCCATATTGACGGCTCGGCCAGTGGCCCCTATGTTAATCGGACAAAGATTGTCCGAATTGAGGGCTTTTTAAATGCAAATTACCCGCGCAGGAGAATACGGAGTGCTGGGGCTCATGCACTTGGCCCGGTGCCATCCGGGTCAGCGGGCCATGATCGACGAGATGAGCCGCCAGGAGGGGATTCCCAAGAGTTTCCTGGCAAAGATCTTCCAAAATCTGGCCAGGGCCGGGCTGGTGCGCTCCGTGCGCGGAGCGGGCGGGGGATTTGCCCTCGCCAAGAGTCCCGCGGAAATTTCGGTTTTGGAAATCGTCGAGGCGGTGGAAGGGCGCATCGTTTTTCAGCGTTGCAAACAGGACAAGCCGGAGTGCGAACACATTGGCGGCTGCGCTCTATGCAGCCTCTTCGAACGCGCGCAGGACGGCGTTAAAGATGTCTTGACGCGAACGAGCTTGCGCGACCTGATCCAGCAGCAGGAGGAACGCACCGCGACCGCCGCGTTACACGTGTCCTCCAACTAGAACGGCAGGGAACGGCTCGCCGAGCCGTCCGCGCTCGCCTCGGCGAGTCGGCCCTGCCTCCGAATAATGGCCATGCGGCAAGTCTATCTCGACCACCAATCCGCTACTCCGGCCTTGCCGGAAGTGCTCGAAGCCATGAAACCATTCCTGGCTGGGCATTTTGGCAATGCCTCCTCGCTGCATCAGCGCGGTTTGCGCGCGCGCGACGCGATGGACGCTGCTCGCGCCCAGACAGCCGCCTTCATCCATGCCGCGTCCGCGGAAGATCTTATTTTTACGAGCGACGGGACGGAAGCGGCCAACCTGGCTGTCAAGGGGACAGCATGGGCCAATCAACGCCGGGGAAACCACCTGGTCTTGAGCGGGATGGAGCATCCGGCGGTGTTGAATTCGGCCGCGTTTTTGGAAACGCAGGGATTTGTCTGCACGCGTTTGCCGGTGGACCCGGTGGGGCGTGTCGATCCGGAACAAGTTCGGAAAGCCATTACTGACAAGACGATTTTGGTCGCTGTTCACCATGTCAACCATGACATCGGGACGATTGAGCCGATTCGCGCCATCAGCGACGCGGCTCATGAAAAAGGCGTGCCGCTCTATGTCGATGCGGAAGCGAGCGCCGGATGGCTGGCTCTCGATGTGCAAGAGCTGGGGGCGGATTTGTTGTCCTTTTCGCCGCATCGCTTTTACGGCCCAAAAGGCGTTGGCGTGCTCTATCGCCATCGCCGGGCGCGGTTGACCAGCTTGCTCCACGGCGGAGACCAGGAAGGCGGCTGGCGCGCGGGGGTGGAAAACGTGGCGGGGATCGTGGGGGCGGGAGTGGCGGCGGAGATGGCGCAACGGGAGTTGGCGGAGCGCGCCGCACATGCCGCCCATCTGCAAAAACGGCTCTGGGAGGGACTGCGTACGAAGATCACGCGCCTGCGCCTCAACGGGCCCGAGCCTGGTCCGGCACGCAGCCCTGTCAACTTGAATATTTCGGCGGAGGGCACGGAAGGCGAAGGGCAAATGCTGCTGGCCGATATGCGCGGGATCGCGCTGGCGAGCGGTTCCGCCTGCCTCAGCAAGGTTCTTGGGGCATCACACGTCTTGAAAGCCATTGGGCTTGAAGCGAGCCTGGCGCAGGCCGCCGTCATTTTTTCGCTGGGCAAGGACAACAACGACGAAGAGATCGACTACGTGCTGGAAACGTTGCCGCAAATCATTGCCAAACTGCGCGAGATGTCCCCCGCGTGGGAGGAACCGTCCGGGGCGGCCGCTCATTTGTAGCCCTTTGCAGGGATGCAGCCCTGATAACTAAAAAACGAGGCCGGCCTTAAGGCCGACCTCGCTCGGTTCCCCCAGAAAAACTCCCTGGTAAAACTACCGCTTAGTAGTCCATGCCGCCCATGCCGCCGCCGCCATGACCCCCGCCGGCCGGAGCAGGTTTGTCCTTCTCCGGAAGTTCAGTGATCAAGCACTCGGTGGTGAGGAGCAAGCCGGCAATCGAGGCCGCGTTTTGCAGCGCCGTGCGGGTGACTTTCTTCGGGTCAACCACGCCGGCTTTGACGAGGTCTTCGTATTCGCCGGTAGCGACGTTGTAGCCTTCGTTGCCTTTGCGGCGCTTGACTTCCTGCACGACAATGGAGCCCTCCACGCCGGCGTTGGTCGCCAGCGCGCGGAGCGGTTCCTCGACAGAGCGTTTGACAATGTCCACGCCGATCTGCTCGTCGCCGGCCAGCTTCAAGCCTTCCAGCGCGGAGAGACAGCGGATGAGCGCCACGCCGCCGCCAGGAACAATGCCTTCTTCCACCGCGGCGCGGGTCGCATGAAGGGCGTCTTCAACGCGGGCTTTCTTTTCCTTCATCTCGGTCTCGGTCGCGGCGCCGACGTTAATGACGGCCACGCCACCGGCGAGTTTCGCCAGGCGTTCCTGCAATTTTTCGCGGTCGTAGTCGGAAGTGGTTTCCTCGATCTGGCGGCGAATCTGATTGACTCGGCCCTGGATCTCGGAGGACTTGCCGCCGCCTTCGACGATGGTGGTGTTTTCTTTGTCAACCACAACGCTCTTGGCGCGGCCCAAGTCGTCCAATTGGACGTTCTCGAGTTTGACCCCGAGATCTTCGCTGATGAACTTGCCGCCCGTGAGCACGGCGATGTCTTCGCACATGGCTTTGCGGCGGTCGCCGAAGCCAGGGGCTTTGACGGCGCAGACGTTGATCGTGCCGCGGAGTTTGTTGACCACGAGGGTGGCGAGAGCTTCGCCTTCGACTTCCTCGGAAATGAGCAGCAGAGGCTTGCCGATCTTGGCCACCTTCTCCAGCAACGGGAGCAGGTCCTTGAGATTGCTGATCTTCTTCTCGTAGATCAGGACATAGGCGTCTTCCAGCTTGGCTTCCATCGTCTCGGCGTTGGTCACGAAGTAGGGCGACAGATAGCCTTTGTCGAACTGCATGCCTTCCACGACGTCCAGGGTGGTCTCGATGGATTTGGCTTCTTCGACCGTGATGGTCCCGTCTTTGCCGACCTTATCCATCGCGTCGGCGATGATTTCGCCAATGGTGGTGTCCCAGTTGGCGGAGACGGTGGCGACTTGCTTGATTTCTTCCTTGTCCTTGACCTTCTTGGTGATCTTGTCGAGGTGCGTGACAGCGGCTTCAACCGCCTTGGTAATGCCGCGCTGGATGGAGATGGGATTGGCGCCCGCGGTGACGAACTTCAGGCCCTGCGAATAAACCGCCTCCGCCAGAACGGTGGCGGTGGTGGTGCCGTCGCCGGCCGCGTCGCTCGTCTTGCTCGCGACTTCGCGAACCATTTGCGCGCCCATATTTTCATACGGGTCTTCCAGTTCGATTTCCTTGGCCACAGTCACACCGTCTTTGGTGACGGTGGGTGAGCCGAACTTTTTGTCCAGCACGACGTTCCGGCCTTTGGGGCCGAGCGTGGCAATGACGGCGCGAGCCAATTTGTTGACGCCTTTTAAGAGCGCCTGCCGAGCGGCTTCCTCGAAGATAAGTTGTTTTGCTGCCATAATAGTGATTCTTTCGCTAGTTGAGATGTAATGTTAAAAAGTGGATAAACTTGCGGGGGGTTATTCAATGATCGCCAGGATGTCATCCGAACTCAGGATCTTATAGTCCTTGTCATTGAGCTTGATTTCCGTGCCGCCATATTTGCTGACCAGCACACGGTCACCTTTTTTGACTTCAAACGGCACTTTCTTGCCGTTGTCGTCGGTTTTGCCGGTGCCGAGGGCGATGACGATGCCTTCGGTGGGTTTCTCTTTGGCGGAATCCGGAATAATGATGCCGCCTTTTTTCACTTCGCGTTCTTCGGCGGGTTCGACAAGAATCTTGTCGCCGAGAGGTTTGACGTTAATGGCCATAACTGTGTTTTTCCTTTTCTTTTGTTTTTGTTCTCTTCGAATCAAAATCCCGCCGCACTCACGGGCGGGAAACTTTGCGCCGGCCGCCACAGGGGCGGCCGGCAATCAAATGATGCGGGCGCGCTGGCTTATGAGCCCTTTTTCTCGTCCACCACTTCGGCGTCGATAATCGGGCCTTCTTCCTTGCCGCCCTGGCTGGCTTCGGATCCTGGCGGGCTGCCGGACGGGCCGGCGCCGGTGGGACCGGCTCCCCCAGCGCGTCCCTTGCTGGCTTCGGCGGCCGCGCGATACATATCGGCGGAAGCCGCCTGCCAGGCTTCGTTGAGCTTCTCGCTCGCGGCGCGGATCGCCGCCGTGTCAGTCCCTTTCAAGGCGGCCTGCGCCTCCTTGACCGCTTCTTCAATTTTCTCCTTTTGCGCGGCGGAAATCTTCCCGGCGTTGTCCTTGAGCATTTTTTCGCTGCGATAGACCGAGTTGTCGCACTCGTTGCGCGCTTCCACCGCCTCGCGCTGTTGCTTGTCGTCTTCGGCGTGCGCCTCGGCGTCTTTGCGCATTTTCTCGATTTCGTCCTTGGACAAGCCGCTGCTGGCGGTGATGGTGATCTTCTGTTCCTTGCCCGTGCCCAGGTCCTTGGCGCTGACGTGCAGGATGCCGTTGGCGTCGATGTCAAAGGTCACCTCGACCTGCGGGACGCCCCGCGGGGCCGGCGGAATGTCAGTCAAATGAAATTTGCCAATCGTCTTGTTGTCGCGCGAGAATTGCCGCTCTCCCTGCAAAACGTGTATTTCCACACCAGGCTGGTTATCTGACGCGGTCGAGAAGATTTCCGACTTGCGCGTCGGGATCGTGGTGTTGCGCTCGATCAGCTTGGTGAAGACGCCCCCCAGCGTCTCGATGCCCAGCGACAACGGCGTGACGTCGAGCAGGAGCACGTCTTTGACTTCGCCCTTGAGCACGCCCGCCTGGATGGCGGCGCCCACGGCGACCACTTCGTCCGGGTTGACGCCCTGGTGCGGCGGTTTGTTGACAAGGCCGCGCGCCGTTTCCACGAGCCGCGGCATGCGGGTCATGCCGCCGACCAGCACCAATTCATCCATTTTGTCGCCGGACAAGCCGGAGTCTTTCAGGCAATTCTTGACAGGCCCGATGGTGCGCTCGAAGAGATCGTCGCACAATTGCTCCATCTTGGCCCGGGTCAATTTGGTGCTGACGTGCTTGGGGCCGGAAGCGTCCGCGGTAATAAAGGGGAGATTGATCTCGTAGGTTTGGGCGCTGGACAAAGCGATCTTGGCCTTTTCCGATTCTTCCTTGATGCGTTGCAAGGCGTCCGGCTGCTGGCGCAGGTCCATGCCGTGTTCCTTTTTGAACTCGTCCAGGATCCAATCCATGATGCGGTTGTCCCAATCGTCGCCGCCCAGATGGGTGTCGCCGTTGGTGGCCTTGACTTCAAAAACACCGTCGCCGATTTCCAGCACGGAAATATCAAAGGTTCCGCCGCCGAGGTCGTAAACGGCAATTTCCTCATTCTTCTTTTTGTCGAGGCCATAGGCCAGGGAAGCGGCTGTCGGCTCGTTAATGATGCGGAGGACTTCCAGACCGGCAATGCGCCCGGCGTCCTTGGTAGCTTGGCGCTGAGAATCGTTAAAATAGGCCGGCACCGTGATGACCGCCTGGGTGATCTTCTCGCCCAAACGCATTTCGGCGTCGGCTTTTAGCTTGCCCAGGATCATGGCCGAGATTTCGGGCGGGCTGAATTGCTTGCGCTTGCCCTCCACTTCGACCTCGACCGCGGCGTCGCCGTTGGGGCCGGAGACCACTTTGTAAGGGACGCGCTTCAACTCCTCCTGGACCTCGTTAAACTTGCGGCCCATAAAGCGCTTGATGGAATAAACTGTATTCCGGGAATTCGTGACCGCCTGGCGCTTGGCGGCGTCGCCCACCAGTCGTTCACCCGTCTTGGTGAATGCCACGACGGAAGGAGTGGTGCGCTTTCCTTCGGAGTTCTCCAATACCACCGGTTCCCCGCCTTCCATGACGGCCATGCAAGAATTGGTGGTGCCTAAATCAATGCCGATTACTTTAGACATAAAAATTCAAAAGTCACTGATTCCGGTAAGCAACCCCTGTGCCGCAAATGCAAGTGGTTACAAATACCTTGTAATGAGATACTTAGCAAATTCAACACGAACCGCTGGGCGCGCAGATTGCGCCACAATGTCTCAGCGAAGCGTCACAATGGCACAGCGTCGGCTGGTTCTTGCGTGGGTGGTCCCTGCTTCATCCAGATCATGAGAATGCCGACATCGGATGGCGAAACGCCGGAAATCCGCGAAGCCTGGCCCAGGGTGGCCGGTTGGATTTTGGATAACTTCTGGCGAGCTTCCGTCCGCAAGCTGGGAACCTTCGAGTAATCGAGCCAGGGCGGAATCTGTTTATCTTCCAACCCTTTCAGTTTGGCGACCTCCAGCTCCTGCCGGGCGATATAGCCTTCGTATTTGACGGCGATCTCAACTTGTTGAATAACCTCAGAAGACAAAGCGGCGTCCCGGCAAGGCAAGTCAGCGTAACTGGTCTCCGGCCTGCGCAGCATTTGGATGAGCGTTTCCGAGCCGACGCGCGTCCGCTCAATCCTGGCAAGCTCTGCTTCAATGGCAGATCTTTTAATCTCGAACTTCTGGAAGTTGCGCGATGGCAAGAGACCAATCTCGTGGCCGAGCTGCGAAAGGCGCAAGTCGGCGTTGTCCTGCCGCAACAATAGACGATACTCGGCGCGCGAGGTAAACATCCGATAAGGCTCAACCGTGCCCTTTGTGACGAGGTCGTCGATGAGGACACCTATATAGGCCTCGTTGCGGCGAAGGACCACTGGCTCGCGATCCTGGAGTCGCCGCATGGCGTTAATGCCGGCCATGAGCCCTTGCGCTCCGGCTTCTTCGTACCCGGATGTGCCGTTGATTTGGCCGGCCAAATAAAGATTGCGGCAGACTTTAGTCTCAAGAGACGCCAGAAGTTGAGTCGGAAACGCGAAATCATATTCCACCGCGTAAGCCGGTCGCATGATTTCCGCGTGCTCGCAACCGATGATCGTTTGGACCATCCGCACCTGGACCTCAAACGGCAAACAGGTGGAGAACCCGTTCACGTAAATCTCGTCCGTGGCGATCCCTTCCGGTTCCAGGAAAATCTGCTGGCGTTCCTTCTCCGGGAATTTGACAATCTTGTCCTCAATTGACGGGCAGTAGCGGGGGCCGACACCTTCGATCACGCCTGAATACATGGGCGACTTGGAGAGATTCTCCCGAATGACTCTCGCTGTGGCATCGGTGGTATATGTTATGTGGCACGGCAGTTGGCCCTTGATCTGAGCAAGGATGGACCCCGGCGGATAATCGGAATGTTCCACGTGGAACAAATCGTCTTTCCAGTAGGTGAAGTAGGGGACCGGCCAATCTCCCCGCTGGGTTTCTGTTTTGGAAAAATCGATCGACCGGCGAAGAAGCCGAGGAGGCGTTCCCGTTTTCAGCCGTCCCAGTTCCAAGCCTAATTCCTTGAGAGAGCCCGATAGCCCCATCGCCGCACTCTCGCCTGCCCGCCCACCTGATTGCTGATTGCTTCCGATATGCATCAGCCCGCGCAAGAACGTGCCGGTAGTGACAATAATCGTTTTGCCATGATACTGGACCTCCAATGTCGTCTCGATACCAAATGCCACGCCGCCTTCATGGAGTATCCTGGCAACCTGGCCTTGCTTGACGTCCAGATTTGTTTCTCGTTCGCAAATCCATTTCAACCGAAATTGGTAAGCCTTCTTATCGCACTGTGCCCGCGGCGCCCAAACCGACGGTCCTTTCTTGGTATTCAACATCCGAAACTGCAACCCAGTCATGTCCGTCGCCTTGCCCATCTCGCCGCCAAGCGCGTCAATCTCCCTTGCCAAGTGTCCTTTGGCCAACCCTCCTATCGCCGGGTTGCAAGACATTTGCCCGATCGTGTCCGCGTTGATCGTCAGGAGCAAAACTGAGCCACCCATCCGGGCGGCGGCAAGCGCAGCCTCAACGCCCGCATGACCCGCCCCGATGACGATGACGTCATACTTCTTTGGATAAACGAACATTCGTTATATAATGTTAACTGATGTTATCGTTAATGTCACCGTATTTCCGCGCGCCTGTCGGAGTTCCGCTCCTTTACACGGCACAACAACCACATCTGTTTCACTTTAACGTTCTCGCAATCAGATAACACCCGCCTTAAAGCCACAGTATAAAACTAACTTTAACGTTATCCTAATGCCCACAACCTTACTATGGGTGGGGCGGAGCGGGCGGAGCTGCTGCTCCGCCCAAATCTCTCCGTTTCCAGCGAATTTCGTGCCCCTTGCCGCAAAAAAAGAATGGGCGGCGCGGCAGCACCGCCCGCACCGCCCCGCCAATTATAGTTGCCTCTAATCGCGCCGTTTTGCCCTTCACCCCCCGAGCGTGGTGGGATCGTTAACGTCCCCTTTGTTGAAGTCCACGTACGCCTCAGTCAGATCGGCGGCATAGATCAAGGCTTCTCCTCGTCCTAAATTCAAATTGATGTGCAGATCAAATTCCTTCGCGGTGGTCATGGCGCACAATGCGCGAAAAGTGGTTCGCGTCGGCCTCCCCCGTTTCAGCGAGAATAGAATCTTCCGGCTGCCAGGCAGGCTGTAGCCAACATCGACTTTGCTTTCCTCGATGCCTGCGGCGGAATATCCAAGGGCGCAGAGGATGCGCCCCCAATTAGGATCGCCTCCGCACCAACTGGTTTTGACCAGCGCGCTGTTGGCCACCGAGCGCGCGGCCTGCTCCGCCTCCGCGGCAGTCTTCGCCCCGCGCACGCGCACCGTGACAAAGCGCGACACTCCCTCTCCATCCAGCACAATCTTCTTCGCCAGCTCCAGCGTGACGTAGTCCAGGGCCGATTGAAAAACCGCGAAATCGCGATCCCGCGGGTTTAACGGCGCATGGCCCGCGCACCCGTTGGCCAGCAGCAGCACCGTGTCATTGGTGCTCATGTCGCCGTCCACCGTAATGCGGTTAAAGCTCTTAGCGACAGCGTGTTGCAAGGCGGACTGCAAGGCGGTGCCGTCCACGGCGGCGTCGGTTGTCAAAAAGCACAGCATGGTGGCATGCAAGGCCGGGCGACGACCCGACGGGCTCATGCCGGGCTGGATCATGCCGGCGCCTTTGCACATGCCGCCAAGGCGGACCGTCCGCCCGCCAATCTGGAATTCGACCGCGATTTGCTTTGGCCGCGTGTCGCTGGTCATGATCGCTTCGACCGCGTCCCGCGCGCTTTGGCGCGAGGAGTCCAGCAACGCCGCCGCCCGCGCAATTCCTTTCTTGACGTTCTGCATGGGCAGCGCGACGCCGATTCGTCCCGTGGAAGCCACCAGCACGTCCCGCGCGGAAATGCCGCGGCCCGCCAGCGTCTGGGCGGTGATTTCGGCCATGGCTTCGGCATCGCGCCGCCCTTGGGCGCCCGTGCAGGCGTTGGCGTTGCCGGAATTGACCACCACGGCCCGCGCCCGCCCCCGCCGCAGGCGTTCAACGCATAGCTTGACCGGAGCGGCGCATATTTGATTAGTGGTGAAGGTGCCGGCGATTGTGGCCGGGGTTTCGGAAACGAGCAGCGCCAAGTCGCGCTTGGCGCCCTTATTGGAGCCCTTGCCCGTGCCCAGCCGTTTAATATCGCAAAACACGCCCGCAGCCAGAAACCCTTGCGGCGCGGTAACGGACCCGTCGATTGTCTGGAAAAGAGATTTTTTCACCAAAGCTCAGGACGAAACCGCAAATGCCGCCCCGTGTCAATAGCGTGAATGAATCGCATTATTCCTGGCGGAAGGCGTAGAGCGGATGCTCCGCGCCGCATTGCATGCAACGCGTGCCGTTAAAAATAATTCCGCAATGGGGACAAACCCCTTGGGTGGCGAACATGTCAAACGGGCGGCGGCAATAACCGCACACCCAGAAATTCCCCACCGGCGGCGAAGTATGACACGCTGGACAAGCTGCGCCGGCGCGGCGCGGGGCGGCGTCCAGGCGTGAGAGCATTCGCGCCTGTTGCAGTCCGCTCCAACATTGCAGCAGGGCAAAGACGGCCATGATCCCCAGCCACAACGTCTTGATCGCAAACAACAACAGCACCGCCACGGTGACGAGCCCAATCGTGCTGGCGATGAGGAGACTGCGGGCCCGCCCCACCATAAACCACAGGATGGAGCGAAGAACTTGACCGCCGTCCAGCGGATAGATCGGCAGCATGTTGAACAGGAACAACACGACATTAATCAACCAAAGGGTGGTGATGAATTCGTAGAAGTTGGGCATGGTATCGGCCCATTGCTGTTGCCGGCCCAGCACGCAAACCACGCTCAAGATCGGAAATAACAGGGCATTAACCAGCGGTCCGGCGGCGATGCTCCAGAGCGTGGCCCCGGGCCGTTGCGGCGGATCGACGTAAGCGACGCCACCGAGCGGCCAAAGGACGATTTGGTCCGCCCGCCCCCCTACGCTCCGGCAAGCCAGGGCGTGTCCAAACTCATGCAGCAACACGATGACAAACAGCGCCAGGTATTCGAAGACGCACCAGAGGGACGACGTGTAACGCCCGGCCCGATAGCTGATCTGAAAAATGGCAATCAGGAACCATGACCAGTGCAGAAAAACATCAATCCCCTGAAACTTAAACAAGTGAATCGACCCTGAGCGGCTCGGCAACATATCAACGGCACAGTCTCGGTTTGAAAGACCCCATCGTCAAGGCCCGTTCACGTCCGTCAAAAAAAGCGCGGCTGCCGTTCACTTTACTCATTGTCATCCGCCATTGTCCAGGCAATGCCGGATGATCTTCGCCATGTCGGCGGACCGAAAAGGCTTTGGAAGATAGTGGATTCCTTGTTCGGGCACGGAGGATTCGGCCAGATCGTCGCTGTAACCGCTGGAGATGATGACTTTCAAGGATGGCTTCTCTTTTCTCAAAGCTTGCGCCAAATCCAGCCCCGAGATGGAGCCAGGCATGACCATATCTGAAAAGAGCAACGAAATGGTTTGATGATGGTCTTGCCAAACCTTAATGGCTTCCAATCCGTTGGCCGCCTCCAGCACAGCGTAGCCCAGCTTGCGCAAAAATAAGCCGACTGTCCGCCGGACTTGGGCTTCGTCCTCCACCAGCAAAATGGTCTCGGATCCGCCGCTGTTTTTCTCCTCAACACAAGCGACGGATGCTCCCTGCGATGGCTTGGCACAGGCGGGAAGATAAACCCGGAATAAGCTGCCTTCGCCGACCTTGCTCTCCACTTCCACCCAGCCGCCGTGCTGTTTGACAATGCCATAAACCGTGGCCAGCCCCAGCCCCGTCCCTTTGCCGACTTCCTTGGTGGAGAAAAACGGTTCGAATATCTTGCTCAAAATGGTTTCATCCATGCCGCAACCTGTATCGCCGATCGCCAGGCAAACAAAGTTTCCGGGGCGGGAATCCGAGTCTGGCTTGGATTCGCCTTTCAGCTCAACGAGCGTGTTGCATAACGTCAGGGTTCCCCCTTTGGGCATGGCATCGCGGGCATTAATGCAAAGATTCATGACCACTTGTTCCATCATTCCCGCGTCCGCCCTGACCCAGGCCGGGCCGCAGGAGTTTGAGAAGAGGACTTCAATGTTCTCGCCCAGCAATCGCCGCAACATCCTCAGCAGATCGTGGATCAGTCCGGTCAAATCCAGCGGGGCCGCCCTGGCGACCTGGCGGCGGCTGAAGGTCAAGAGTTGCCGGGTTAAGTTGGCCGCCCTCGTGGTTTCATTCTCCACCTCGGCCAGAGACTCCTTTAGGTCCATGGTGAGCAGGGGATTCTGCTGCATCATGCTCAGGTGCATCGTCATCGCCGCGAGGATGTTGTTGAAGTCGTGGGCGATCCCCCCGGCGAGTTGCCCGATCGCCTCCATTTTCTGCGCCTGTCGCAATTGTTCTTCCAGTTGTTTGCGATGGGTTACATCTTCCTTTACGGCCAGCAAATGGGTGATCCGGCCCTTCGTATCCTTGATGGGCGAAATCACCGCAGACTCCCAGAACAGCCTGCCGTCCTTGGCTTTGTTGAGAAACTCCCCCCGCCAATCGCGCCCAGCCAGGACGGTGTTCCAGAGTTGCTTGTAATCCTCGGTCGGCATCTTTCCGGATTTCAAGAGGTTGGGGTTTTTCCCCAAGGCCTCTTCTCTGCTATAGCCGGTGAGCTGCGTGAAAGCCGCGTTGACATATTCGATTTTGCCAGCCAGGTCCGTGATGACAATCGTTACCGGACTCTGTTCCAGGGCCCGCGACGCTTTCAGCAGCTCAGCTTCCACGCGATTGCGTTGCGTGACGTCCTCGACGAAGCCTTCCACGAATCTGACTTTGCCCGCTTCGTCGCAAACCGCGCGCAGGCGTATGTTGGCGGTGAAAAATGAGCCGTCTTTGCGGCGATACTCGACCTCGCGCTGCGTGTACTGGCCAGATTCCGCGGCCTCGCGCACCATCATGCGCCGCTCATCAGGTTGAACAAAAAAAGACTCCGCCAATGCCGCGCGGGCTGCCATTTCCTCCGGACTTCCGTAGCCGAACATTTTGGCCAGCGCCGGGTTCGCGACCACCAGTTGGTCGGCATTGGATTGAAAGATGCCTACGGGAGCATTCGCGAATACGCTGCGGAAGTTCTCCTCGGATTTGCGCAGCGCTTCTTCCGCGTTCCGACGCACCGTGATGTCCACCACGAAACCTTGGTAATGCAAGAGCGAGCCATCCCGCCTGGTCACTTTGCAGGCAGTTTCGCTGATCCATTTCCGGGCGCCGTCTTTGCATTTTATTTCCGACTCGAATTCCCGCACCACCTGGTCTTTTTCGAGGAGACAGGTAAAGTCCACCCGGCGTTGCGGGTCCACGTAAAGTTGATTCTTGATCTCGAGCAATTCCGCGGCTGAAGCATAGCCGTAAATGTGGGCGAGGGCGGGATTGGCGGTCAAGACGCGGCCATCGGCGGAGATTTGATAGATGCCTTCGGGAGAATTTTCAAAAATGCCCTTGAATCTTTCCTGCTCCTGCACCACCTGGGCCGTGCGTTCCGCGACCATTTTCTCCAACAGGGCCATTTTGTTCTTCGATTCCTGCAACAGGTGCCACTTCCGCGAAAGACTGTTCGCCAATTGAAAGACCTCGATGCTGTCAAATGGTTTCTTTAAAATCACCAGGCGGTCGGAGTAGCCCAGCGTCTTGAGCATCTCATCCCAGGAACAGTCCGAATAGGCGGTGCAGATGACAATCTGAATATCAGGGTCCACCGCCCAGATGCGGGTCGTCGTTTCAACCCCATCCCACCCGGGCGGCATCTGAATATCGACAAAGGCCACGGCATAGCGCGCGTCCAGTCCGACGGCTTTCTCGACGAGCTCCAGGCCCTCCTTCCCCTGGTACGCTGAGTCGAGTTGAAAGGCGTTGGCGAAACGCGAATCCGCGGTGGGCTTGCCTCCAAAAATCTCGGCGGAAATCTCCTCGAAGTGGCCGGCGGAGTCACTCTTCCGCGTGAGAATCTTGCGGAAGTCGTCGTGGATCGCAAGATTGTCGTCGATGATCAACAATCGGGAATGATTCGTTGTATCGGAATGATTCATGCGTTTGCGCCCGTCGGCTGAAAGGTAATTCCAGCGGAAGGGTTGCGCCACTCCTGATTGGACGCAGATGTCATCTTTCGTTGAAAACACTTCCCGCACTGTGCGAAATTGATCTCACTTCCAAGTGCCGCTCATACCGGATTCCATCGGCTTCCTTAAGGAATAAGTTAAATCGGACCATTTGCTCTTAGACACTTTCCAGCAGGCAGCCTCAGTGCGAACGAACAATTTCCGGGAACGGAAAAACAAAAAAGGGTCAGTCTTTGCCTGCACTGGGCCGGCGAAAATGTCGATAAACGATTCGAGAGCACAATCGGAGCGCTTGAAACGCCCGTTTTCGAATGATGAGCCTGTTAACGAAGCTAAAAACAGCCGCTAAAGGCCCGCCCATCCTGGGCGTGGCGTGGTGGTGCCTCTTTGGCGCGGGCGCGAATGCCGAATCCCCCGACCCCGGGCCGGGAAGGATCGTGACCACTTACGCGCTAACGGCTCCGGCGCATCAAGACCCGGACCAGCATGACGGCTCGACGCCAAAGGATTGGCGGCTCTTGGCCTCCAACGACGACGGGCGCACCTGGCAGACCATTGACGCGCGCACCAACGAGTTGTTTGGCCAGAATAACATGCGCCGCGTCTTCGCGGTCTCTAATCAAATCTCCTACAACATCTACCGGTTGGAAGTGACCCGGACCCGGGACGCAACCGACACGGCCAGCTTGGCTGAACTGGAGCTGATGGGACCGGTCACCGGCGTGACCAACCAGGCGCAACTCAGGATGAGAATCTCATCGTCCAGAGCGCATTCCTTGAGGTCGCCGGCGACGCAAGCATTTGACGGCAACCCGGCAACAGACTGGTTCGATTTTGGACTTGGACCGGCGGGTGGCCGCTGGCTGCAGTGCCAGTACACGACGAATGCGGACATTGTAGTGGACAATATCGCGCAATTGATCCTGATCGGCCGCGGTTCTGCCATGCAGGATTCCTTCGCCGGCCAGACTTCGCAGATGCTTTCCAAATCCATCGCGCAAACAAACGTCCCGGTGCGCAGGCTGGTGGGCTACTCGCTGACTTCAGCCAACGATTTTTTCTCGCGCGATCCCACCGACTGGCAATTGCTGGCATCCCATGACGGCGGCAAGAGTTGGGATGTTCTGGATGTGCGCCGGAACCAGACGTTTCCAAGACGCCTGCAGAAACGGGACTTTGCTCTGCAAAAACCCGCTGCCTATGCCCTCTACCGCCTGCAAATCGACGCGGTTTTCTTGCCCGCTTCGGCTAACGGGGTGCAAGTGGCGGAAATTGAGCCTCATTGGGCGGAGGGAGAAAACACCGCCGGGCTGTCGCTTGTCGTGTCTGCCCGGGGCGAAAACGAGCCTTGGGAAGTGACCGAACGGGCATTCGATAGAGATCTGACGACCAAATGGCTGGATTTTTCCCCTCAATCGTCCAACCGGGCCAGTTGGGTCCAATGGCAGTTTGCCGCCCTCAATGGGCCGCCGGTGGTCGGCTTAAACCGCTTGCGGGCCGTTCGGCCTCAACAGACCAATCCGGTCAAACTGGATTTGCAGGCCGTCGTGGTGGCACGTGGGGGCCAGGATATTAGTGTGGTGGATCGCAGCGGATTTGAAGTGATTCATTTGACCTTGCAGGATAACGTTGGCCATCCCGGCGACCGGGTGCGTTTGAAGGGTGTTGTGGAATTCGTCAACGGCAAGCCCTTGCTGATGCATCCGGAATTAACTGTGCTCGGTCAGGTACAGACTAATCCGCCAGTGCAGCCGGGACAGTTGTTGCAAGGGAACCAGGACTATGTCTTAGGTTCCTTTGAAGGTGATGCCGAGTATTTGACCCAGAACTCGAATTATGCCACCATCCGGCTAACCTGCACGAACGGGCCGAGCTCGGTGCTGGCGCGCATCCTTAACCTCAATCGGCGCCGGCTTCTCAGTTCCTTAAACTGCCGCTTACGGGTTCGAGGCGTGGTTGAGGCGGTCGCTGATGACAAAGGCCAGCCGATTCCGGGCATCGTCTGGGTGACCAACCTGAACGATGTCACCCTCGTCGCCACGGACAAGGACTGGAACAGATGGCCTGAATACTCCGTGCGAGACCTGGCCGGCACTAATTTCATTCCACAGGGGCTGGTGCGGGTCACGGGGATGATGGGCGACCAAAAAACCGGCGAGTATCCGGCGCTCATCGAGGGGACGAATAGAATTGTCATTTACACTGGAGAGAGCAACACGCCGCCGCGGAATTCCCGCGCGGAGACGGCAGGTTTCCTGGGCCGCGAATCCGGGCAGACCATCCTGCGCTGGGCGGTTTGCCGCCCCGCGGTAGCGAAAAACAAACCGTCCGCAATGGCCATCGATGCCGAGCATCCCGTCACGGAGATCGGCGAGGTGAACCGCTTGCGCCAGATTAATCCGGACCGGGCGTTTCCCGTCCGGCTGCGGGGAGTCATCACCTACATCTGCGGGTCGTACATTGCCGACGAAAACATTTTCTATCTTCAGGACGGCGCCAATGCGATTCAACTATTAAACGCCACCGCCGCCGGATTAACCGCCGCCATGCAACAGGAAGGAATGTACGTCGAAATCGTTGCGGTGAATTCGCGCGATGGGGTCTGTCCCACCCGCTTTGCGAAGCTTCTCGGCAAGGCCCAAATGCCGGAGCCGATCAGGAATTCGTTGAGTGCGATGGTCTCACCCCAAAACGCCGGGAGATGGGCGCAAGTGGAAGGGGTGGTGAGCGACTACAATGACGGACGATTGACGCTCCTGGTGGAAGGCAAAGAACTTACTGTCTGGGTCAATCAGATCATGCTGGGCAGCCAATGTCGCGTGCCGGGGTGCCGATTGCGTGTGAGTGGCGTGCGTGACCCGATAGTCAACTCTCGGGACCAATTCCTGGGATCGCGCCTCCTTGTTCCCTCCGCCGAATGCATCCAAATCGTCGATCCCGGGCCGGCTGACCCGTTTTTGCTGCCCAACGTCGCCATTGCTTCCGTCCTGCCGTCCAGTCCCGGTGCCACCGGCGGACAAATGCAGATGGTAAGGAGCGAGGGGGTTGTGACTTACAAAGGGCCTCAGATGCTGTGTTTGCAGGATAAGGATAGCGGCATGAGAGTCTTCTTGCAGCGCGCTCTTACCAACATCAATCCCGGAGATCGGGTGCAAGTTGCCGGATTGCCATTGCCAGATGGCTTTTCACCCAAGCTCGTGCAGGCTCTCGCGCGCAAAATCGGCCGGGCCGACTTGCCCGCCGCACGGGACATTGATTTCATGCAGAACTGGACGCAGAGCGGCCAGGACGGCACGCGGGTGCAAGTCGATGCGATTTTCGAAGGCCGGGGGACGAGCGATTCCTCGATCCGAATGGAGTTTCGCTGCGAGGCCACCAAGCGCGATTTTTATGCCTATCTCCCGGCCGCCTCCTCCTTGCCTGCCTCGTTGCTCACCGGTTCCCGCGTCCGCCTGCGCGGCGCCATCAAGCTTGAGGTGGAAGAGCCGCTGGACGCAAACCAGGTAGTGACGGCATTCGAGATGTATCTGAGTTCGCCGGCGGACATCCAAGTCCTGGCGGCTCCTTCGTGGTGGACGGCTGGGCACACCTTGTGGGTCACGGGCGGGCTGGGAACCGTGCTCCTCGTTTCACTGGGATGGGTCGGCGCGTTGCGTGGACAAGTGAGACGCCAAACCCGGGCTTTGAAGCAGGAGAATGCGGAACGCAAGCAAGCCCAGGCTGGACTGGCCGCCGCGAACGCCGCCCTTCAAAAAGAGAACCTGGAACGTAAGCAGGCCGAGGCGGAGGTGCGCCGCCGCGAAGAGACTTCCCGGCGGATTGCGGACCGGGCTCGCATCCTGGCCCAGGCTATCGAACAATGTCCTGTCTCGGTCGTTATCACTGACTCGCGCGGCAAGATCACTTACATCAACCCGAAGTTCACGCAGGTCACGGGCTATTCGTTTCAAGAGGCGGCGGGGCAAAACCCCCGCATATTGAAGTCCGGCAAGACGCCGCCCGAGGAATACAAGCGGATGTGGGAAACCATTAGAGCCGGTGGAGAGTGGAGCGGCATCCTGCAAAATCGCAAAAAGAATGGCGAGCTTTTCTGGGAATCGGCCACCATTGGGCCGGTGCTCGACGAAGCGGGCGAAATCACCCATTATCTGGCCGTCAAAGAAGACATCACCGCGCGGCGCCAGGCTGAAGAACTGCTTCGCTCCCAGGAGGAACGCACCCACCTGATGATTGATCAGGCGTTTGACGCCGTGGTCACGACCGACATGGACAGCCGGATCATCGGTTGGAACCGGGCGGCGGAAAAGACGTTAGGCTGGACGCAGGCGGAGATTCTGGGCTCCAGTCTGATCGAGACAATTGTCCCTCCCGGGCGCCGGGAAAGGCGCCGCGCTGATTTCAAGCGGTTTCGCGCGACAGAAAAGTGGTCTGATCCCACCGGCTTGATCCAGACCACCGCGGTGCATCGCGATGGCCGGGAACTGCCGGTAGAGGTGACCACCACCCCCGTCCGCGTGGGCGGAAACTGGATCTTCACTCTTTTCTTGAGAGATATTACGGAACGCCAGCAGGCCGAAGCCGCTCTCGCTCGCGAACGCCACCTGCTCGAGAGTCTGCTCGAAAACTCCTTGGACTACATCTATTTCAAAGACCGCGAATCGCGCTTCGTGCGCTGCAGCAAGTTAGTCAGTCAACGCTTTGGCGGCAGCGAAGCAGAACTCATCGGCAAGACCGACTTTGATTTGTTTGCCGACGAACACGCCCGGATTGCGTTCGAGGACGAGCAGGAAATCATCCGCTCCGGTCGTCCCCTGATCGGCAAGGTGGAAAGGGAACTGTCCAAGGAAGGGCGCGAGTCCTGGGCGCTCACCTCCAAAATGCCCCTGCGGAACCCGGCGGGTGAAATTGTCGGCACCTTTGGCATCTCCAAGGACATTACCGCGATCAAGCAGGCCGAAGCTGATCTGGAGACGGCGCACAAGGAGTTGGTCCAGGCTTCGCGCCTGGCAGGCATGGCGGAGGTGGCAACGAACGTCCTCCACAATGTCGGCAACGTGTTGAATAGCATCAACGTATCCGCCAGCCTGGTGGACGAGCAAATCAGGACGTCACGCGTCGTGGACGTCGGCCGCCTGGCCAAATTGCTTATGGAACACACCGAGGACCGGGTCGCCTTTTTAACCAGCGATCCTAAAGGCCAGAAGATTCCCGGCTTTATCGGCCAACTGGCGGAGAAGCTTGCCTCAGAACACGAGGCCATGGTCCAGGAAATATCCTCCCTCCGCCGCAACGTGGAGCACGTCAAAGAGATTATCGCCATGCAGCAAAGCTACGCGCGGGTCGCGGGAGTTTTTGAAACCATGCCCGTGACCGATCTGCTGGAAGACGCCTTGCGCATGAACGCGGGTTCGCTCGCCCGCCACCAGGTCAAGGTCGTGCGCGATTTCAAGGCCCTGCCCCCGATTTGCACCGACAAACATAAGGTTTTGCAAATTCTCATCAACCTGGTGCGCAATGCCAAATACGCCTGCGACGAATCGGGCCGCGAGGATAAACAAATCATTATGCGGGTGGCCAACGGCGACGGCCGGGTCAAGATCGCCGTGATTGACAACGGCGTCGGCATTCCCCCGGAGAATCTCACCCGGATTTTCAACCACGGATTCACCACTCGAAAGGACGGCCACGGCTTCGGCTTGCATAGCGGCGCCCTGGCCGCCAAAGAACTGGGCGGCTCGCTCACCGCCCAGAGCGATGGCCATGGTCTCGGCGCCGCTTTCACTCTCGAACTCCCCTTTCACCCTCCCGCCAGCCATGAAGGCGCCGTGACCCGCGACCGGGCGCACGACGCCGTCGTCGCTCCCTAACGCCTGGCCAAAGGAATTTGAAATTTCACGGCGAAGCTCGCGGCGAAACTTGACTTGTTTTTCGGGTCCTTTGGTTCTCTGTTTTTAACCACAGAGACACCGAGGCACAGAGATGCCATCTAAAGCGGCGGACTCTGTCGCGTTGCGTTTGTTTGCTTCGAACCCAATAGAATCAATCGCATTCCCGGAGTTCCGCCTTTCGGCTCATCAGTCTTCCTCCGTAGTGCAATTCAAAGAACTCGTCATTTTTGGCAAAGTTTTTCCACCACAACTAGGGCGAGAGACTTTGACAGGATGAACAGGATTCAGAAAAAGCAAACTGTGCGATCCTTATCCTGTAAATCCTATTCATCCTGTCAAAAAGGCCTTTTTGGTTGCGGCTTGCCGCGCTGTGTCTCTGTGCCTCTGTGGTTTCAATCCTATTCAATATCATTGACACCATGAGACAATGAACCAAACCCTTATTATGGAGTGGCCCGCCTATCAAAAAGACCTTGACGCTCCCACAAGAATAGGTAATAATGTGCATAGCCCTATGAAAACCACGAAATCCAACTTGCGCGAAGCGCCCAAGCCGGTCGGAGCCTTCACATTGATTGAACTATTTGGTCGTCATCGCGATCATCGCCATCCTGGCGTCGATGCTGCTTCCCGCGCTGGCCCGGGCCAAATCGCAGTCCCAGGAGACGCAATGCGTCAATAACATGAAGGAGCTGATGCTGGCGGCCATTCTCTACTCCGACGACAACGCCGGAATCTGGTTTCCGAATCAGCCCGGGCAAGACGCCTGGACCGATGACCCTATGTCCTGGCAGGACAGCGGCGCACCTTGGCCCGCCACCAATTTCCAGGTTCTAACCTGGCAGCATGACAGCCCGGCGGCCCAACAATACCAACTTTATTCGTTTTTCGTTCCTTATATCCAGACGCCCTATGCCTACAAATGCCCGTCAGACCCCAGCACGGCGAACCACGGAGGGCCGCGGTGCCGCACTTATGCGGCCAGTCAGGCTGTGGGGACCTGCTGGGCCAGTACCGGAAATACCTGTTGGACTCTTTCTTTCGGCACGGCTTCCCCACCTGCCCTGGCGGCGGCACTTATACGATTGGGAAGCTATCGGACCCGCCCCAGTGTTCCATCCCGGCCCATAACGAGGCCTTCAAGAAGCAGCAACCCGAAGGTACTCAATAACTTGCCCGCAGCTTAATCTGCTTACGGCAGTTCCTGGATGCGGATGCGCCGGTACTCCATCTGCCCGCGGTCGCCTTCCAAGCCAATGGGGCCGGTTGCCGGAACCTCAAAGGCGGACTCCATGACCTCTCCGTTGCAAGTGCAGAGGGCCTTGCGGCCATGCACGGTAATGACGATCTCGTTCCAGTCCTGCGGTTTGTAATGCCGCAGGTGGTTGTAGGGCCCGGCGATCAGGTAGTCGCGGCATTGCAGTTGCGGTTCACGAATGAAGATGCCGCTGTCGGCGTCCGCCGCGGCGCGGAACTCCAGTTTGAGGATGAAATCGCGCGGAAATTCGCGCATGGTGGAAATCTTCTGTATTTTGCGGAAGTCGGGCGGCGTCGTCACGATCAGGCGTCCGTGCTTGGCGACGTAACGTCCATCCGGGCTGTTCGTCAGGCCGTCGAAGCGAATGGTCTGGGTGACGATGGGCCAATCCGGCGCTTGCGGGTCCTGCTCCTGCCAGTGTTTGGCCGTTTGAATGTCCTCCTGCAAAGTTGGGACATACCCCCAACCGGTCAGGTCATGGCCATTGAACAGGCTTTCGAATCCCGGTTCCGGCGTGAAATGGTCGTCCTGCGTATCGACGAAATCAAGCGTCGCCAGGATCGGATAAAGGGCCGCGGCCCATTTCGCGTAGCCGGCCTTATTCGGATGCAGCAAATCAGGGAATTCCTCAATTTTCGCTTCGCCGTCCGGGCCGGCAAAGAGCGGCCATGTTTCCAGCAATATCACCTGCGGGTCTCCCTTCACCGCCGCGGCATAAAGGCCGTTCAGCTTTTTGATGCTGGCGGGGAAACGCTTTTTCATCGCGGAACTGGGGAACACCTGGCAAAGGATGATCGGCATGTGGGAATGGCGCGCCTTGAGCCGGGCGATCAAGAGCTTGAGATTCCCGACGATCGTTTCGGGATCAGCATCTTCTTCCAGGTCATTGGTGCCGATGAGAATGACGGCGCCGCTCGGGTCCAACGCCAGGATTTCGTCCAGGCGAATGAGCACGCCGCGCGTCGTGTCGCCGGCGATGCCGCGATTGGCCACTTTGACTCCGGGAAAACTGCCCCCGAGGTCGTCGCCCCAGAATTGGGTAATCGAGTCACCAATAAAAACCAGCGCGTGGCGGTCCTGCTCCCCGCGCGCCGCCCAGGTGGCGCGGCGTTCGGCCCATGCTTTGCGAAACCATTCATAGCGGCGGATCGGCCCGGCTCCGGGCAAGCCTTCGTCCGTGGCGGGAATTTCCCACCGCGCTTCAAGTGAGGGCGCGGGCGCGGGCTGCGCGAGCGCGGCCCACACCGCCAGAGCGGGAAGAACGGACAACCATCGGCGGAAGCAATGTTTCATAGGTTGCGAGGCGAACAACGCGCTGGTCTAGCGGAACCAAACCCAGTCAATTAAAAGTGTCCCGCGAGCGGCCTGCAGCTTCAGGCGGTGCGCGCCCTTGGACACCTCGACGGTTTTCAATTTGATTTCGGCCCAATCGCCATTGGTGACAACTGTTTCCTGGGACTTCTCTCCCAGGGAGAATTGCAGCGCGGCGGGCGCGCTTTCCGTTTTCACCCGCACGACCGGGTCGTAACTTCTCCCTTCAATTTCATTGACAGTATAGGCGGTCCATTCCCCTGCGTTAAGCTGGATGGCCAGGCCGGAGGACCGGCCGCTCTCACCGGCGCAGGCCGTCGTGACAATCGGCACCGGTTCGGTGGCGCGGTAACGCTCGGCATTTTCCGTGCTATTCTTGACGTAGTAGGATTTGCCCGCGCCTTCGTGGCCGTAATTCTCCGCTTCGACTTTGGCCGGCAGGCGATGGAAGAGGGCGTTGACCACATCCGGCCGAAATTGGCAATTCTCCAGGCGAATGTTCCGCAGCAGGCCGTCAAACGACTTTTGCGCCGCCGCGGCGTCTGGCTTTTCGTGGCCGCCCCGCGAATAAGCCACAATGGCGTCCCAGCCGTCCGGGGATTTAACCGAATAAGGCGTATTGCCCGTGTCCATCTTTTTCCACGGCCAGAAGGCCCAGCCGACGTTGTTGGCCTCGAAGTAATCTGTGGTGCCCCAATAGATGCGGTTGTCCGATTCGCCGGTTTCACCGGCCCAGATGGGCGCGTGAAGCCGATCGCGCGCGGAGAGGTATTGCTGGATGCCCTTGAGCGCGACTGGTCGGTCCCAGCAATAATAATGAAATTGGTAGAGCAAGTTGCTGTCAAATGGTTTTCCAAAAACCGACCAGTCATTGGCCCAATCCGCCCCTTCCACCGTGATAATATGGCGCCGGTCAACCTCCCGGATTGCCTGGGTGACCCGCTGATAAAGCGGTTCAAGCTGGTCCTTGTACTTGGCTTCGGCGCCCGTGCGTTTGGGCAGCGGTTCGTTGAGCAAATCGTAGGCGGCAACGGTCGGTTCGTCTTTGTAGCGGGTGGCCAGTTTCACCCACAAGGCGATGAAACGGTCCTGGTTGCGCTTGTCCGTAAACAATTCCGGCTGGTCGTTGGCGCTATCATCGATGTTGGAACCGGTTTGCCCGCCTGGCGCGGCGTGCATATCGACCACCACGTAAACTCCGTTTTTCTTGCACCAGGCGATCAGGTGATCGAGCAACTCGAAACCTTCCGCGACGGGGACGGCGTTTTCCCCTTCTGTCAAAAACAGTCGCGCGTTCAAGGAAGGGCGGACGATGTTAAATCCCAGTTGCGCGAGACGCTCGATGTCGGCTTCCGCGATGTATTGCCGGCGGTATTCGGTCCAAAATTGCGCGGCCGCTTCCGGGCCGATCAAATCGCTCACGATTTTCTCGATGCGCCGCGGTCGATCACCCTCGCCGCCAAAGTGCCACATGTAACCTTCCGTCAGCGTCCAATTGCCCAGGCCAAGCCCGCGCGGCAGGAACGTCTGGCCGCGTTCATCAACAATATCCTCGCCATGGGTATGCAGAAAAACCGGTGTTTCGGCCTGGCCATGGCAAAGCGCTGGCGCGAGCAGCAGCGCCAGCGCCGATGATTGGAATACTCTTTTCATAAAGCGGGTTCTTTGCCTAAGGAGACGGCAAACGGCCCCCATTTGCAAGCCGTCTGGGAAAAACGCGTCTGCATTTTCGAGGGTAGGGTCGCCTCGCCGAGGCGCCCGCGGACGGCTCGGC
>JBKQWF010000305.1:0-33958 GCA_052139695.1 Limisphaerales bacterium | reverse complement strand
GCCGACGGAACCGACATTTGCTCTTTGCCATGCCGGGACCTTAAAAAACTTTCCCCAGGATGTCCCGCAAAAAGTGTTAAAACCTTTAACTCGCAACGAGTTGCCCGGCAGAAAAGGCGCGCCCTAGAAGGCAAACTCGTGGTTCACGTTCCAACGTCGGATTGTCTCATTTATTTGGGCGGCGCGGCCGCGCCGGCAGCGCCGCCCAGCGCCGCCCCACCGTCCGTGGGTGGGGCGTTGCTGCTGCAACGCCCAAATTTCAAATGTCTTTGGCGAGGGTATAACCAGTTGATGAAGTTGATGCGGCGAACTGTATCACTTAACATCCTGATTATCAACGTAATACATCGCCAGCCTTGACAAATACGGCAGCCTTTGGTGTAATAAGCAAGAAGTTGCAATGAACAACGTAATTAAAGTTATGACGAGTCTGCGCGTTTGTGGCTGCTGGCAGCATGCCCGTCTTATGCGCAGCGGCTCCCGGTCGTCCGGCAGCGTGGGATCAGTCTTCTGAATGCACTGACAAATGATTTTTGAAACCCACGGTTGCCGAAGCAATCGTGGGTTTTTCGCTTTTTGCCAACGTGGTGAGAGATGCAGGAATTAGGAGAAGAAAGTTATGAGATACGGAAATAGACAGGTCAACACATGGTTCGAGTCGGAAAGCCGGTTCGAGATCACCCCGATTCCCTCCGTGCCGTTTCGCGGCACTTCGGAGGGCGAATTGGAGCAATTGAAAGACCGCTTGCTGCGGCAAGCCTTGCAACGGGCCGACCCGGAACTGAACGTCCCGCTGCAACGCGCGGCCAATGAAGCCGCCAGCCTGGCGTGGTTCACCCCCTTTCCATTGCTCGTCTTTCCGGTTCTTTTGGAAGAAAAGGCCGCGATGGAAGAGCGGCAACTCGCCGTGCAACGGGAGATTCGGCAACGCAGCCAGGATTTAGTGAAAGCGGCGGCGGTATGAACCGCCAAGCGACAAACGAGGGTGGGGACCGAGGGGCGCGGCGGCGGTGCAGAGCCTGCCGCCGCGCACGCGGCCGAAGCCGTCTAAGCGGTAACCATGCGCGTGGATTGGGGAGCGCGGGCGTCTCGCCCGCAGCCTTCGGCGTCCCGCCGAAGGCATCAGCGCCTTGAGATCGTTCACCAAACCGCGGGTGGTTTTGAGACCGAGGCCAGTCGGCGGGACGCCGACTGGAAGCGACCGGGACGGTCGCGGTCCCCGTTTTCAACTGAATCAATCCGGCTAAACCAAGGGCATGGAACCTTGAACCCCAGCTACTCCCCCAACCCGTGGATGGTGCTGCCGTTTGTCCTATTGCTGGCATGCATGGCGGCGCTGCCCCTGGCCTGCCCGCAATGGTGGGAACGGCATTACGCCAAGGTGGCGGTCGCGCTGTCGGCGGTGACGGTGGCCTACTATGTGTTCGGTTTGCCGCCCGCGGCGTTAGCGACTGTGGCCGGAACGGCGCGGGATTACATCGGCTTCGTCGTCCTCATCGCTTCGCTCTATGTCATCGCGGGCGGCATTCATTTTCAAGTCAACCGGCCGCCCACGCCTGGAGTGAACACACTCTTCCTGGCGCTGGGAGGCTTGGTTTCCAATGTTTTGGGGACAACGGGCGCGGCTGTGCTGCTCATCCGGCCCTGGCTGCGGCTCAACCGCCAGCGGGCCGCGGCGCATCATGTCGTTTTCTTCATTTTCATCGTTTGTAACGCGGGTGGTTGTCTCACGCCGATGGGTGATCCGCCGTTGCTGGTCGGCTTTCTGAAAGGGGTGCCGTTCTGGTGGGTGTTGCGGCATTGCTGGCCGATGTGGCTTTGCGGCATGGCCTTTTTGCTGGGCGTTTTCTATTTCATCGACCGCCGCCATCACGCGGGCGTAACCGCCTTGCCTGCGGAGACCAGCGAGCGATGGCGCTTCGGCGGGACATGGAATCTAGCCTTTCTCGCGGTGGTGATCGCGGCGATGTTCCTGCAAAATCCGTTCCTCGGTGAAGCCTTGATGCTCGCGGCCGCGGCGGGGTCCTATTTGACAACCGGGCGCGAGCTTCGCGAGGCCGATCAGTTCAGCTTGCGGCCGATGGTCGAGATCGCGGTCCTGTTTTTTGGCATTTTTGCCACGATGATGCCCGCGCTGGATTTGCTGGCCCGCCCGACTTTTCGCGAACACCTTTCCGTCCCATTGGTCTATTGGTCTTCCGGTGCGATGTCAGCGTTTCTGGACAGCGCGCCGGCTTACCTGGCATTTTTCAGCGCGGCAAAAAGCGGCGCCGCGGGCGGGTTCGACGCTGGAATTGTGGCGGCGCTGAGTGTGGCGACGGTCCTGTTTGGCGCGGTCACGTACATCGGCAACGCGCCCAACCTCATGGTCAAATCCATTGCCGACCACCAGAAAATCCGCACGCCATCATTTCTTGGTTACTTGTTTAAATGGGCTGTGCCCGTCATGCTGCCTCTGTTACTAATCTTGTGGATGGTGTTTTTTCGGTAACGGATGCGATTGGCTTACAACATCTTATTTGCTCTTTTTTTCTGGTGCAGCGCGCCGTGGTATTTCCTGAAAATGTGGCGGCGCGGGGACTGGCGGATCGGTTTTTGGCAGCGTTTTGGGCGGTATGGGCCGGAAATCACGGCGGCCCTTGATGGGCGTCCGGTCTTGTGGCTGCACGCCGTCAGCGTCGGCGAGGTCGGCATTTGCCTGCAATTGATTCGCGTTCTGGGGCCGCGCCTGCCGGGATTGCAAATGGCCGTCTCCACCACGACCTCAACGGGCATGGGGGAACTGCGGCGCAAATTGCCGCCGTCCATCCCGCGCTTTTATTATCCGGTGGACTTTCCCGGCGCGGCGCGGCGGGCGCTGAACACGTTCCGTCCGCGAGCGCTGATTCTGGTGGAGGCGGAAATATGGCCCAACCTGCTCTGGCAGGCGCTGGAGCGGAAGGTGGATCTGTTTTTGGTCAACGCACGGCTGTCCGAGCGGTCCTTCCGCAATTACGGACGTTTCGGCCGGCTGTTTCGGCCGATCTTTTCTCAATTCCGCGCCGCCGGCTGCCAGGAGGCGAATGACGCCGCGCGTTTGACAGCGCTTGGTTTTGCCCCCGAGAACGTTCGCGTCGTGGGCAATTTGAAATTCGACGCGGCCCAACCCGAACCGCGCGGCGGCTTGGACGTGCGGGCGCTCCTGCGCCAAATCAGTGTCCGTGATCAAGCCAAAATCCTCGTCGCGGGCAGCACCCATGCCGGTGAAGAGGCGGTCCTGGCCGATATGCTGGCGCGTCTGCGCCGCCGTTGTCCCGATTTGTTTCTCATCCTCGTGCCGCGACATTTCGAAAGGGCAAAAGAGGTCGGGCAGGAATTGGCCGCGCGCGGGGTTTCCTTCGTCTATCGCAGCGAGATCGGCCATGGTCCCGGGCGGGCCGCCGAGCCGCCGCAATGCCTGCTAGTCAATAGCACAGGCGAACTGAAATTCTTCTATGAGGTGGCGGACGTGGTCTTTGTCGGCAAGAGCTTGACGGCTCAAGGAGGGCAGAATCCCATTGAACCGGCGGCGCTGGGCAAGGCCATCGTGTTGGGCCCTAACATGCAGAATTTCACCTCGATGGTCCGTGCTTTCCTGGCGAAACAGGCGGTCTTGCAGGTGCCGGACGCGGCGGCGCTGGAATCGGCCTTGGCCGATTTGCTGGCGGACGGCGTGCGCCGGGCGGAGTTGGGAGCGCGGGCCTTGGCCGTCGTGCGGGAAAACCTGGGGGCAACGGAGCGCACGGTGGAGTTTCTCCTGAACCGGTTGGGGGGTTGAAAAAGGGCTTGGCATGGTTGAGCGCTTTGTTAGAGTGCCGACTTGCCCCAAAATGCGAGGCGAATGAAGGAAATCTTATGAAACTGACGACCAAAATCTGCTTAATCTTAATCACGGCCACCGCCATCACTTCCTTGCCGGTGAGCGCGCAAAGCACCAATACCCCGGCCACCACCAACGCCGCACGCGCTGCGCGCAGGGCCGTGCCATCGTATCGCGGAAAAATCTCCGCGGTGGATGCCACGGGCATGACACTTACTGTGACCGGCAGGCTGGGTGAATTCAAAGTCAAGGTCTCCTCCAAGACAAGGATCACCAAGGACGGGAAGCCGGCCACGTTTTCCGATGCTGCCGAGGGGCTGAATGCCTTTGGACAAGGAAAAAAGGACGCGGACAACAACTGGGAAGCGAGCACGCTGCGTTTAGTCACTCCAAAAGCTGCGGCGCCGGCACCAGCACCCGCGGCTAAAGCTCCAGCCTCAGGAAACGGCCAGTAAGCCATTGCCGAAGCGGTCGCCTCGGCGAGGCGACCCCACCTCCACCAACTGCTTTTTTGCGCGGGCGGGGCGCTTTGCTGACTGAAGCGCTGCACCATCGTTTGTGATCGGGCTGCAGGGAAAGTCATAATTGTGTAAAGGCTTTCAAAGGTTTTTCCTGCCTCTCCTGTCGCATGGGATTGAGAGATGAAAGGCACATTTTGAAACGTTGGGCGGTGATTGCGGCGTTTCTGTGCAGTTTGCTGCTGGCTGACTCGGCTCGACTCGTCGCTGCCGAACCGGTTTTCCCCCGCGTTAATTGGGAGCGCGAAACAAATGGCCTTTTGCCAGAGACCTTCCGGGGAGTTGATGCGTTCGTCCACACACTCGACACCACTGGCCTGATGGTGGTCAAAAATGGCCGTGTGGTCTATGAATATGGCGACGTCAGGCGGCTCAGTTACTTGGCTTCCTTACGCAAGAGTGTTCTCTCGATGCTGTACGGTGCGAACGAGGCCAGCGGGAAGATCCGTCTCGATGCGACGCTCAAGGAACTTGGCATGTCCGATGTCGGCGGGCTGTTGCCCATTGAGGAACGCGCCAAAGTCATTGATGTGATCGCGGCACGTTCAGGCATCTATCACCCGGTGACCCAGGGAATCGGTCTGTTGTATGAGCTAAAATTCTCCGCATGCCCTGGCGTCTCTCGCCCGCCGCCCGAAGACGAACCATCTTGGGCACCCAAGCGCGGCAGCCAGGAGCCGGGCACTCATTGGCGGTACTTCAACTGGGATTTCAACGCGGCAGGGGCGATCTTTGAGCGCCTCACTGGCAAAGATATCTTCGACGCCCTCCGCGATGATCTCGCCATCCCGATCGGCATGCAGGACATCGACCGCGAACGACAGCAAAAGAGCGGAGATCAAACCCGCTCGCAGTATCCCGCGTACCACATGGTGCTTTCGACCCGGGATATGGCCCGCCTCGGCCTGCTCATGCTTCGGCAGGGGAAATGGCGCGGCCGCCAGATCATTCCTGCTGATTGGGTGCGCCACAGCACCAGCGTTCGAACTTCTTTGGACGAATTACACTCCGCCGGTTCGACTGAAATAGACCGCTTTGGTTACGGTTATCTGTGGTGGGTTTGGGACGGTCCTTTGGCGGCCGGTCCATATGAGGGAGCCTATACGTCGATGGGCTCCTACGGCCAATACATTACCATCCTGCCAGCGCTCGATATGGTGGTGGCGCACAAATCCTGTCCCCCCGGTGATGTGAGCCAGAGTAACTATTTCCGCCTGCTTGATCTGCTGACGGGCAAGCAGCCGGCTTCGACTGCTGAACTTGCCTCCTGGTCCCCACTGCGTACCAAGGTTCACGCCCAGCCAAAAGAGCACACCGCCATCAAACTCGACCCAAAAACTAACGTGCGTTTCTTTGTCACCTGCGGCACGTTTTCGGTTACTCATGCGGTGATATGATGACGACCGAAAAGACCTGCTCCGCCGAGTCCAACGATGCTGAACTAGTCGCGGAAAGTCTGGCCGGCGGCCGCGAGGCATTCCGCCAAATTGTTGAGCGGCATCAAACGTTGGTTTGCTCCCTGGCCTACTGCGCCACGGGCAGCCTCACCCAGAGCGAAGACCTGGCACAGGAGACTTTTCTTGCCGCGTGGAAGCAACTCGCCGAACTGCGTGAACCGTCGAAACTGCGGCCTTGGTTGTGCGGCATCGCCCGCTTTATCATCTGCAACGAACTTCGTCGGCAAGGGCGCGAGCCAGTCCAAGCCGCCGAGACGTTGGATGCGGTGAATGAATTGGCCGCCCCGGAACCGCTCCCCTCAGAGCGCGCCATGAGCAAGGAGGAACAAGCCATTCTATGGCATTGCGTGGCGGTCATCCCGGAACTTTATCGGGTGCCGCTGGTTCTATTTTATCGCGAAGATCAGTCCATTGAGCGCGTGGCTGAAGCGCTGGAATTGAGCGAGGACGCAGTCAAACAACGGCTGGCGCGAGGGCGAAAGTTATTACACAAGCAGGTGCTGGCGCAGGTTGAAGCCACCCTGCAAAACACGAGGCCCGGCAAAGCATTCACTGGCGCCGTTGTAGCGGCACTCCCGCCGTCAGCCTTCTCGGCCAAGATTTTGGCCCTCGGCGCCGCCGCCAAAACCTCGACTTTGAAGACCGTTGTCGCCATGGCGGCTGCGGGGCTTGTCATTCTTCACTGGTCATTTCTAGGATTCCTGGTGTTCGCTGGAGCGTGCGCCGGTTATTGGATGAGGTGGTCCTGCGCGAGATCGCCGGGCCAATGCCAGGAAGTGATTGGGTTTTGGCGTATTCTGGCTCGGTCTCTGGCTTTGTGCGCGGTCATTCGCGAGTTGCTGTGGCCGGGTCTTCTTCTCGCTACGTGTCCTTGGATTCGCGAGTTTCTGCCCCAGGCTCTTCTTCCGTCGTGGTATTCGGGTCAGGTGTGGCGCGTTAGTCGGTTCGTTTTGGCTTTCCCTTTGATCGTCATCATCGCTGATCTGGCAATGCTGGCCTGGCCTTGGAGGCGCGAGATCGCATCGCAGGCGTCTCAAGCGCAGGAATCTCTCCCGATCTTGAACACCCGTCTCCGTCGATGGGTGTTGTTGGGGATGATTGTCCCCGCACTTTGGCTCATCCCAACGGTCGGCGAAGTTCTCGGACAAAAACTTCGCCCCCCGCCACAACATCTCTCCCATGCCGAGCTGCAGAGCATCGTCAGCACTCGCAAAGATGCTTATTATGATTGCCTCGAGGACAGCGGAGCCAAAACATTGTACGTAGTCCTGCCTGAGAACAATCCAGGCAGCATAAAATGGCGAGAGGACCATATGCCTGATTGGTGGAAGCGTTGGGCGAGATCTGTCGGTCCCACATGGTGGACGTGGATGGCGTATTCCCTGCCTGACGGGCTGGTTTGGACGATGTGCTGGGCCGGCTGGCACCCTGTGCAGATGATGGCTCCCGCCGACGAATGGTCGCTTAAGTTGCTGGACGATGCGGGCATTCACCCCGGTTATGGCAAAGTGAACCGCAAATGGGGAGACACATGGCCCTTCTGGCGGTGGATGCCCCTTTTCATTCTGCCAATGGGCATCACGATGCTATGGCGTCGGAATGGAGCGCAGTCACCGGCAAGCGCTTGGCCCAATTCTGAACATCTGACGATGGAAAATCAAACGGGCGGAATAGGTCTGTCGCTTCACAGGGATCCAAAGGCCCGGCGTGCCTTTTGGATCGCCTTTGGAATCGCTTTTGCGATGGCTTTCACCGCGAACGCGTTGACGGCGTTCGGGGTTTACGTCCTGCTTTTCGTCGGCGCGCTCAAGGGAACGTTCTTCGGTCTGCTTGCCGGGGTCATCGTCCTATATTCGCGAAGCAAACGCCTAGCATTGAAAGCAGGCCTGAAAATATAATTTCCCTCATCTAACAAGAAACGGACGCCATTACTTATCGTACGCACTCTCAAGAGGGCATTGCGGCAGTGCCTGTGAAGGGTGCCTTCATATATCTTTATTTCCGGCCTTCTTAATGGCTGCCAAAATTTGCTAAGTAATAACCAAATGATGTAGAGCAGCTTGCGCGGAGGGGCCTGATACTTGCGACATGGGAATTCGATTGATTGCGGCCCTGGCTATGGGAGTGCTGGGGGTCAACGCATTGGCTCTCGCTGAAATCAAAAATAGTGATTGCCTGGAGTGCCATGCTGATAAAACCCTGACAACAACCAATGCCGCTGGCGTGGCCGTCTCCCTCTTTGCCGACACCAACATCTTGGGCGCTTCTGTCCATAAGACAAACTCCTGTGCCAGCTGCCATAATGATCTGACCGAGAAGCACCCCGACGACAACATTGCGGCGCGCAAGGTGGATTGCGCCCGCTGTCACGCTGGTCCTTCATTGAGTTATAGCGCCAGCGTGCATGGCATCGCCCACACCAATGGAGTTCTGCTCGGAAAACACCCCGCGCCCACTTGCGCCGATTGCCACGGCTCTCATGGAGTGTCGCGCCCCTCGTCGCCGGCCTCGCCGCTTTACTTCGCGAATCTTGCCAAAACCTGCGGGCAGTGCCATGAACAGGAGTCCCAGGATGTCATGGCAAGTGTGCATGGCAAGGCGGTGGCGCAAGGACGCCGCGACTCCGCCACTTGCACCGACTGCCATTCCGAACACCAGATTGTCGGCCTCAAGAACACCTCCTCTTTAGCCATTTCGGAAGAAATTTGCAGCAAATGCCACGCTTCGGAGAAGTTGAACACCAAATACAATCTGCCGGCGGACCGGGTGAAAACATTTTTTGAAAGTTACCACGGCCTGGCGGCGCAAAACGGCTCCACGCGCGCGGCTAATTGCGCCAGTTGCCACGGCGTCCACAAGATTCTGCCGTCTTCCGACCCGGCCTCCATGATCAATAAGGCGCATTTGGTGGAGACCTGTGGAAAGTGCCATCCGGGAGCGAGTGAGAATTTCGCCGAAGGCAAAGTTCATATTGACTCTGCCGCGGCCGATGGCGGCAGCAATCTGGGCGGGCAAATTAACTGGTGGGTCCGCAAGATTTATCTGGCCATGATCGTTTCGGTGATCGGCCTCATGGCCGTGCATAACGCCCTCATCTTTGGGCGAAAAGCCGCCGCCGCTCATGCCCGCGGGCAGAAGCGCGACATTCCGCGGATGGATGCGTCGCAGCGGGCGCAGCATTTTGTCTTGCTCCTGAGCTTCATCGTTTTGGCCTGGAGCGGTTTCGCGCTGAAATTCCCCGATTCCTGGGTGGCGCATTCGCTCGGCTCAGATGAATGGTTGCGCCGCTGGATTCATCGCATCGCTGGGGTGGTTTTGCTTTTGGCGGGGCTTTACCACATCGGGTATGTCGCCGGCGCGCGGGAAGGACGGCGCCTGATCAAGGATTTGGCGCCTGCCCCCAAAGATGTGCGCGATCTCATCGCCAATGTCTTGTTTCTCACGGGATTCTCCAAAACTAAACCCAGGTTCGGGCGGTTTGGCTATGCGGAAAAGATGGAGTATTGGGCGGTGGTCTGGGGCACGATCATTATGGGCGTCACCGGCCTGGCGATCTGGTTCAAGATCGGCGTGACCCATTGGTTGCCGCGTTGGGCCATTGAAGTCGCCACCACGATTCACTATTACGAAGCGATTCTGGCGTGTTTGGCCATTGTGGTGTGGCATTTTTATCATGTGATTTTCGATCCAGACATTTATCCATTGAATCGCACCTGCATCGATGGCCGCGTTTCGCGAGAATGGCTGGAAGAAGAACATCCGCTCGACCCCGCAAATCAGGGCAGTGTCGGCCTGATACCGCATGAGGAGACCAAACCGGAACGATGCAGTTGAAAGCATCGGTTTGTTCGGCGACTACTCGGAGTGGCTGCCTCCATTTACATGCACAAGGCCGGTGATCATCAATCCTGGGAGCACGACCACCACGCCCTGATCGTCGGAGATGACGACCCGCCCACCCGACGGCGGAAGATAAATGTGGTCGATCGTTGGAACGGGATACTCGCGTCCATCCGAAGTCCGCACGCTGAAAGGGACAAACGGGGTAATCTGCAAATGCTTGCGAATGTCGCCTGTCATATCGCGATCACGCTACGCCTGCTTCTGTCGCAAAACAAGCCTCTGAACTGTCCCGCGCATGGATAAGTGGTCTAATCAGCCTGCTGCCTCGGTGGCCGATGGGATGACCTTGGTCTTGAAACTCCGAGAGCGCCACAAAAAGTAGATGGCGGGATACACCGCCAATTCCATCACGGTGGAAGTAATCACTCCGCCAACCATCGGCGTGGCGATGCGCTTCATCACATCCGCGCCCGCGCCGTGGCTCCACATGATCGGCATCAGGCCGGCGACAATGACGCAGGCGGTCATGGCCTTCGGGCGGACGCGCTTGACGGCACCGTGATAGATAGCATCGCGCAGGTCGGTAACATTGCGCATCTGGTCCCTTTTCATCCACTGCTCGTAGGCGATGTTGAGATAAAGCAACATGACAACGCCGGTCTCAGCGTCCAGGCCCGCCAATGCGATGATGCCAACCCAGACAGCGACGCTCATGTTGTATCCGAGCCAATGAACGGCCGCGAATGCTCCCACCAGGGAAAAGGGGACCGCGAGCATCACGATGGAGGTCTCGATGACCGAACGGGTGTTGAGGAAAATGATGAGAACGATAATGAGAAGCGTGAGCGGCACGACGATCATCAAGCGTGCTTTGGCCCGCTGCATATATTCATATTGGCCGCTCCAAAAAATGTTATAGCCGCTCGGAAGATTGATTTGGCCTTTGGCTAGGGCGTCGTTGACGGCATGCATGGCCGTTTGCACATAGGTGCCGAGATCAAGCCCTTTCACATCCACGTAAATCCAGGCGTTGGGCACGGCTCCCTCGCTTTTGATGCCCATCGGCGCATGAACGGTTTCGATTTTCGCCAACTGGCCAAGCGGCACTTGCGCGCCGGTCGGCGTGGGCACGATGATATCGCGCAAGGCCCCGAGGTTCTCGCGGAAATCGCGGCTGTAGCGAAGATTGACGTCGTAACGCTGCAAACCTTCGACGGTGGTTGTCAGTGGCATTCCGCCCAGGGCCACCGCGAGCACGTCCTGCACATCACCGACACGCAGGCCGTAACGGGCGATGGCTTCACGGTCAATCGTGAACTGGATGTAGTTTCCGCCCATCGTGCGCTCGGCAAAAGCGCTCAACGTTCCCGGCACAGTTTTCACCACCGTCTCGACTTCAGAAGCGACGCGCTCCAATTCCGCCAAATCGGGTCCCGCGATCTTGATGCCCACCGGCGTCTTGATACCGGTGGCCAGCATGTCGATCCGCGTCTTGATCGGCATGGTCCAGGCATTGTTGAGGCCGGGAATTTGCACCTCGGCATTCATCGCGTCCTCCAATTCATCGGGCGTTCGGCGGCGGTGGGCGATGATTTTTCCGGTGTCGTCTTTGATGTCCACGGCGGGCCATTCTTCTTCCGCTTTGAGCATGATGGTGGTTTCGATCATGTCAAACGGAGCGGGGTCCGTGGCCGTCTCGGCGCGGCCAGCCTTGCCGAAGACACTCCGCACTTCGGGGAAACGGTGAATGATCCGGTCGGTGGTTTGCAGGACCTGCCGCGCCTTGGTGGGCGAAATGCCGGGAAAAGTCGTCGGCATGTAGAGCAAATCGCCTTCGTAGAGTGGAGGCATGAATTCGGAGCCGATGTTCTGGTAAGGGAAAACCTTTCCGGCTTTGAAGGCCCATTCCTTGAGCGAGCCATCGGGCAAGAGGCGGGCCGTCAGAGCATTCGATGGGAAAAAAACCCAAACGATCAGCAACGCCGCTGTGCTGATGACGGCCCAGCGCCATTTGATGACGAAGTCAATCACCGGATGGTAAAGCCAGACCAGGACGCGGTTGAGGGGGTTTTTCTCTTCGGAAGGGATTTTACCGCGGATGAAAAAACCCATCAGAACCGGGGCCAGCGTGATGGAGAGCAAGGCGGCGGCGGCCATCGAATAGGTCTTCGTGAAGGCCAGCGGTTTGAACAGTCTGCCTTCCTGTGATTGCAATGTGAAGACGGGCAGGAACGAGACCGCGATGACCAGCAGCGAGTAAAAAAGCGTGGGGCCGACTTCGACGGCGGCGTCGCGGATGATGTCCCAGTGGGGCTTCTGGCCCTGGTCGTGCTCGATATGTTTGTGGGCGTTCTCAATCATGATGATGACCGCATCGACCATCGCGCCGATGGCGATGGCAATGCCCCCCAGCGACATAATGTTGGAACTGATCCCCTGGCCAAACATGACGAGGATTGAAACCAGCACGGCGATGGGCAGGACAAAGATGGCCACGAGGGAGCTGCGCAGGTGCATGAGGAAGGCAAGGCAGACCAGCGCCACGACGATCATTTCCTCAAGGAGTTTTTCTTCGAGCGTCTTAACGGCGCGGTCAATCAGCGCGCTGCGGTCGTAGGCGATGGTATATTTCACGTCCGGCGGCAATCCCTTCATCGCCTCATCCAGCTTCTTCTTCACGTCAATGATGACCTGCCGCGCGTTGGCGCCGTAACGCACAATCACGATGCCGCCGACGGTCTCTCCCTGGCCGTTCCACTCAGCGATGCCGCGGCGCATGTCGGGACCGAGCTCGACGTTGGCGACCTGGCTGAGGAGGATCGGAACCCCTTTGCCACCCACACCCACCGCCACTTTGCGCAGATCATCCAGACTTTCGATGTAGCCCTTGACCCGCAAGATGAATTCTTTTTCCGACAATTCGATGGAGCGGCCGCCGACCTCGCCGTTGCTGCGTTTGACAGCCTCGGCCACATCAGAAATGGAGAGGTTGAAAGCGCGCAGCTTGGCGGGATCGACCGTCACTTGATATTGCTTGACGAAACCGCCAATGGAGGCAACTTCCGAAACCCCTTCAACGGGGGCCAATTGGTAACGCAAATACCAGTCCTGCATCGAACGCAGTTGGGCGAGGTCGCGGTTGGTGGAATTGATCGAATACATGAAGGCCCACCCCACCCCGGTGGCATCCGGGCCGAGAGCGGGCGCAACGCCTTGCGGCAGTTGTCCGCCCATGCCGTTTAAATATTCGAGGACGCGGCTGCGCGCCCAATAGGGGTCGGTGCCGTCCTTGAAAATGACATAGACGAAGGAGAAACCGTAGAAGGAATAACCGCGCACCACGGTCGCCTTGGGCACGGAGAGCATTTTGGTCGTGATGGGGTAGGTGACCTGGTCCTGGACGATTTGCGGCGCCTGGCCAGGCCATTCCGTGTAGATGATCACTTGCACGTCCGAGAGGTCAGGAATGGCGTCGAGCGGGATATTGCGCAAGGCAAAGAGGCCGCCGAGAACCAGCGCGATCGTGCCCAGAAGAACGATGAATTTGTTCTTTAGCGAAAAGTCGATGACGCCTTTGAGCATGTTCGTCCTTTAGTGTGCATGCCCAGGCATGATCGTTCCATCGGGCATCGTCATGCTGCCGGCCGGAGTTGCCGAACTCGAAGGATTGTTGGTGAGATCGGCCGCGGGCGGCGGCAGGGGCGGCGCCGCAAAAATTGGAATCAGCGTCATGCCGCACTTGGGGCACTTGCCCGGTTTGTCGGAGCGCACCTCCCGGTCCTCAGGCATCGGGCAGGTGTAGAAAAGTATCTTCCCGCCCGGCAGGAGGTTTTTCAGCATGGCTTGAGACACGGGCACAAGCGTCATACCGCAAATGGGACATTTGCCGGGATGATCGTATTCGATGGAGACATGCTCGGGCATCGGGCAGATGTATTTGACGGTCTCGGGGGTTGCGGAAGGGGAGGCCTTAGTGGCATTGCGTGCCGAAGCCACTTCGTTTGCCGGAGGCCCTGACGCTTTGTTTGGCTTCAGCATTTTCTGAATGGCCTCTCGAAGCTGGCTCTCTGAATCGAGCATGAATTGGCCTGACGTGACAATGCGCTCGCCCTCGCTCACTCCACTGAGAACTTGATACTCATCGTCCTCCGCCTCCGGCCCAAGTGTGACGGTGCGCGGGGCAAATCTCCCGCCCTCCAACGCCACGAAAACAGTGGCTTTGTCGCCGCTGCGCAGAATAGCCATGTCAGGAACCAATAAAACAGAAGGCTCCAGCTCGGAGACGATCTTTACGGTGGCGAACATGCCGGGCTTGAGGAAGTAACCCGGATTGTGAAACTCCATGCGGACGCGGGCGGTGCGGGTCTTCTCATCGACGTTTGGATAGATGTAGGTGACGCGTCCGCGAAACTCGCGGTCCGGCAGGTAGGAGAGCGTGACGCTCGCTTCCTGGCCCAGTTTGATATACGCCAAATCCTGTTCATAAATGTCCGCCTGCACCCAGACCAACCCCAGGTCCGCCAGCTTGTAAATTCTCATGCCCGCGTCCACCATCTGGCCTTCCGTGACGTTCTTTTCGACCACAAACCCGTCCTGCGGCGCAAGGATGCGCAGCGTTTTCCGAGGCTGCCGCATTTTTTCCAGTTCAGCGATCTGCCCATCCGAAATGTCAAAGAACTTAAGCTTGGTTAGGGCGCTGATGCGGATTTCTTCCGCGCCGGGCGTGGCGTTGGAAGGGGAACTGGTCGCCAGCAGATACTCGACCTGGGCGCTGTAGAGATCGGGCGAGTAGATTTCAAACAAGGGATCGCCGCGCATCACCAACTGGCCTGTGGCATTGACGTCCAGTTTTTCAATCCAACCCTTGAATTTGGTGGTCACGTCGCCCAGCGTCGTTTCATTGTAATCCACCACCCCCACGGTGCGGACAATTCGGCGCAAAGGCCCCCGCGAGACGGTCGCGGTGCGGATATCCATGTTCTGCATTGTGGCCGAATCGATAGTGATGGCCTGCGACTCGCCGACAGCGGACTGGTCAGGTCGAGCGCTCGCGATGCTGTTTGTGTTGTCAAGGCTGGCTTCTTTGCGAATCGGCGTCAACTTCATGCCGCAGATGGGGCAGTTGCCGGGATGATCCTGGATCACCTGCGGGTGCATGCCGCAAGTGTAGAGTGTTTTTGACTCATTGGCTGTCGTGACGGCGCCGTCGCCGCGCTCTTTGGAGCAACCGGCTATGAATACTCCCGTGCCAACCGCCGCCATAAGAAACAGAAGAAGGAGGGTCTTAGCCGGAACGAGGCAGTTGGATTGGGGAGCGCGGGCGTCCCCGCCCGCAGCCTTCGGCGTCCCGCCGAAGGCATCTCCAGGGCGCTTCACCAAAAAGTGGGTCACCATAACCCCGAAGCCAGTCGGCGAGAAGCCGACTGGATGCGACCGAGCCGGTCGCGCTCCCCATTTTAAACTGAATCGTTTCGGCTTAGTCATAAAAGGATTAGTGCTTGAGATTCCCCAAGGTGGCTGCCGAGGGGGAGGCATTGATCGCGGAAGGCGGCAGAATAGGCGCGCCTTCGGGTGCTATCCCTGCGATCGAGAGCGACAAGTCAGCCAGAATAATCTCGCGGCGGGCGCGAGCTTCCACTTCCTCCAGTTGGAAATTCAGCAACGAACGTTCCGCATCCATCAAGTTGAAAAAATCAATCTGTCCGGACCTATAACCGGCGCGGGCTATTTCGAGCGACTTGCCCGCTTTGGGAATGAGCTGGTTCCGCAAAAGGGCGAGATTCCGAGTGATTTCGCGGTACTCATAAGTTTTCATCGCGAATTCCACCGTGACCGTGATTTGTTCGGAAGTGAGCCGGGCTTCGGCCGCGCGCCGGCCTGCCTGGGCTGCCGCGATTTGCGCCGCGATCTTGTCGCGCCAAATCGGCAGGCTCATGCTCCCCTGCGGCCAGTAAAACGGAGGCATATAGACTTCAGCCTGCAAACCGGCGGAGAAATCGGGCGCTTTGGCTTTGCGTGCCAGCCCGATCAGGGCCTCGGCCAGGCGCACTTCGGACTCCATCGCTTTGAGGCGGGGATTGCGCGCGAACGCGGTGTCAAGCAATTCGCCGCCATTCAAATCAAGCGCGGTCGATTCAAAGCGCGGCGGCATGGGCGGGTCTGGCTGCTCGCGTGTTAGACCGAGCGAGCCTTTGAGTTGGGCCGTCAGCGGCTGGCGCGAATCTTCGAGATTGGAAATTTCGCTCGTAATCTTGTCCTGCTCGATTTGCGCGCGATACACGTCCTGAAGCGTGGCCTGCCCGACTTCATTCCGGGCGCGCGCGCTCCTTTCGAGGTCGGAAAGCAAGCCGACGGTTTGGCGGTTGATCCGGATCTTCTCGTCGAGGAAGCAAAGCTGATAATAGGCTTGCTTGACTGAGAAAGCCGTTCGCAGGACCGAGGTTTCAAAGGCAAAATACTTCGCGTTGCTCTCGGCGGCGGCGACGTTGGCGGAGGCCTTCAGTTTTCCGCGTCCGGGTATATCCTCCATCAAGCCGGGCATCAGGGAGGTGAGGGTGTTTTGAATGTAAGCCTGGAACGTCAGTTTTGGATCCGGCAACGAACGCTCGACTGTGATTTGTTCCACCGATTTGAGCCAGTCATAATAGGCCGCTTCCACTTGGGGATGGTTCAACATGGCGAAGCGCAGAAAATCCCCCAGGGTGGCGTTTGTTTGCAACGCAGGCAGGCCGGGACGCGGACCGGCGGGCCGGTAGGATTCCGCCACCGTCCGCGCGTCCTCTCTCGACTTCATCTCTCCCGGCGTGGAGACGCCTTTGCATCCAGCAAGCAATGTTGCCAGCAGCGCCAAGGCCAAACGGGGAAAGGTAGAGTCGCCTCGCCGAGGCGACCGCTCCGGCAGCAGACACCTTAGTCGGAACGATGCAACCGAAAGTTGCGAGCGCGACCGTCCCGGTCGCTTCCAGCCGGCGTCCCGCCGGCTGGCGTTCTGCTCATCGTGACCTGCTTTTTGGTAAAACAATCCGGCGGCGCTGATGCCTTCGGCGAGACGCCGAAGGCCGCGGGCGAAGACGCCCGCGCTCCCCAATCCCGCTGTATCGTTCCGGCTTAGATCCTCTTTTACCGCCCATGACTGGCGTATTGCTTTCAATGGATTTTACCAAGTTGCCATTCAATAGTGCCGCCTGCCTCACGGCTTGACGAATTCGCCGCAAGTGGCCATCTCCTTGCCGTAATACGGATTATTGACGACAGCTTCGGTTTGCAGCCAATCGGCGTCAGCCATCGGGCAGTGGACCTGTCGATAGGCCTTGAGAAGTTGCGGATGCCTCGAGCGAAATTCAATCAACGAGGCGCTTAGCGATTTGAAGGCTTTGCGGGCCGCCGGAAGAGTGCCGGCTTGGGCAAGGGCCTCGGCTTGCTGGCCAACAGATGCCGCGAAGGTATGCGATGGGTCTTCTTTGACCGATGCCGCGATGGAGCGCGACGACGCGGACAGGCCTTCCGTGGAATCTTTGGCGAGCGCCTTTTCCAGGCGGAGATAGTTGGAGAACACATTGGCCACCGGCGGCGTCGGATCGTTTGCCGTTGTCGTTGCGTCGCTAGCGGATGACCGCAAGATGCCAGCGCCAATTGTCAGAATTGCCAGAGCTAGAAATGCTGTTTTCATAAGATTATTTCGTTCTTTTCAAGGACAATGGTTTTTGTCCCGCACCTTAATACGCCCAAACCGCGCAATTCCCCTGCTCATTGCTTGTCATAGTGTGAACAATAATTGTCGCATTACAACAACTGGGGAGCGCGACCGTCCCGGCCGCTTTCTGAAAACCGTCTTGACGGGTTGTGAGCCGCCTGCTCCGAAAATTCAGAGCGCGCCCATGAATTCTTCCACGCTGACCCCGGCCTGTTCGAGGATTCCCTTCAATGTGCCCCGGCCGATCTCCCGATGCATTGGCACCACGCAGCCGCGATTGCCGCGACGCAGCACGGCGTGGCTGCCACTTTGGCGTTTGAAAACAAATCCCAGCCGCTCCAAGGCACGCTGGGTTTCTTTCCCTGAAACATCCGGGAGTTTAGGCATGGGCCAGCGACGACACCTCGAACGTGGTCAGAATCGCCCGGCCCTTGGTGGCTTGCGGGAATTCGGAAAGATAAAGCGCAGTCGCCTCCTTGAGGTTGGCAAGAGCCTCCTCGAAAGTCTTGCCTTGGGTGGTGGTACCCGTCTCTGGATTATGTGCCACCAGCCAATCGCTCTCCGCATCGGGGTAGATGATGGCCGTGAGACTCTGCGTTTTCCTTCCGCTCTTCATCGCTCGAAAACATACAAGCGACCGCCTAGACGGTCAATGCTCCGGGTTAATGCTTGGTTTCAGCAACCCGCCGGCTCGGACCTCACAGTTAGTTGGGCGGCGCAGCAACGCCGCCCTCTGGAGTTTGATTCTTGAGCCAGCCAAAAATGTCCAAGCTCCACGCCTTCGGCGGGACGCGAAGCCGGCGGGCGAGGACGCCCGCGCCGCCTGATCCAACTGGACAGATGGCTAAGTTGTCCGCATGAGCGCGGCCAGAGTCTGCCGAAGCTGAAGCCGCGCGCGATAGATACGTGTTTCAACCGCCTTGGCAGTGCAGCCTAGAACCTCCCCGATTTCCGCGTGGGACCGCTCTTCATACTCGGCCAGGATGAGCGGCAGGCGAAGCTCCTCTGGCAGGGCTGCGACGGCCCGGCGGACTGTTTCCGCGCGCTCGGTGGAGGCCAATGTTTCGCTGGGCGTGGCGTGGTGATCGGGCAGCCGGTCTTGCAAAGACGTCTCCATCTCCGCGTTTTCCGCGTCAAGTGAAACTTGCGGGTGACGGGTGCGGTAGCGATAGCGGTCTTTGACGAGATTGGTGGCAATGGCATAGAGCCACGTTGAGAACTTCTGTCTGGGGTTGTACTTCGCCCGGCTTTGATAGACACGGCAAAAGGTTTCCTGGGCCAGATCGGCGGCGTCGTCTTCGCTTTGCAAAGCGCGCGCCAGGTAATGGAAGAGCTTCTTGCCGTGCCGGTCCATTAAGTCATTTAAGGCGTCGTCGTGTCCGGCACTCAAGCGAATCATGTCGGCCCGGTCCTGGTCGTCGGTTGCGCCTGGCGTCATGGCGTCATGCCGGCAGAAGACGGAGGCGGCCCGGAAGGCATCATTTGCGCGGGCGCCAGGGTCTCTTGCCGCACCCATGCCAGGTAGCGCTGGCCTTGCGCCGGGGGCATGGTGCGGGCCACCGCGTAAAAATGGGCGAGCATATTGGCCTGGCATTGGGCGCGCAATTGGGCGGCTTCCCCCAGGGCGGCTTTGATCTCGGGCGTCATGACATTCGTCGCCGCGAGCAATCTTTCAATCTGGACGTTTTTTTCCGCGATCTTGCGGCACATTTCGGCGCACGTGGGACGGTAAGCCTCATGCAAGTCGCGGACGCGGGCATATTGTTCATCGCTGAGGTGGTATTCGCGTTGCAGCCACGCCAAAGCCGGCGTCTCGGTCCGGCCCACGGCGCGAGCCTCGGACGTGCCTGCCAGATAAATACAAACATAGGCCGCAATCCCGGCCAGCAGGCCGCCCAGAATGATGAACCACGGCTTTTTCATTCTCAGTTGCCCGACATCCGATACGGGTCAATCGACTGGACATAGAGTGCCCGCCAGAGCAACTCGGCTTGGGAGGACCTGTACTTCGCCTGCCAAAGACCAGTGGTGGCTCCAGCCAGGAGCAAAACGGCAATATAACAAACGGCCAATGTCGGCCGGCTGAAGACGGATTCCAACCATGCCGTGAGAGAAGGGCGGGAAGCCGGAGAAGCAGCTTCTTCGGACCGGGCGATGCGCTGCCAAACCTGCTCGCGAAAACGCGGTGGCAGTGGCGCTTCCACCGTCCACTGGCGTAAAACGGTGTTCAACGGTTTGTCGCTTCTTTCTTCAGCATTCATCTTTGGTGCGCGGCCCTCTCATTCCAATCTGAATACGCCAAAGGAACAAATATCCCTCAGAGAATGTTCCCGATGGCAAGCGGGCAAGGAAGGTCTTCAGTCGTCGTTACTGCGAGCGCGGGGGGCGAGCTTTCGGATTTTCGCCAACTCGGCCGGAGTAAGGGGGAGGGACTCGCCGCTCGCCCCCCCGCCGGCGGCCTTTTCACTGTGTTCCTGGAGCATCATCCGCCGCAACGCTTCATGCACGACTTCGTCGGGCGAATTGAAACCGCCCGCGGTGGCCCGTTGCTGAACGTAGGCAGCCATTTCCGCTGTCAAAGTTATGCTCATGCTTTAAAATTGGATTAGGATTCAGGTTAAGGCTAGGCTGAAATGCCAACCCACTCAACTTCTATTTGAGGTTGGCTTCGCAAAAAATGTCTAATGTATGGCAATTGTGGTGGAGCCGCGCTCGGGGAAAGCGGCCTAAGCTGCTTCCATGCAAGAGTTCAATACGGTTCCCAAAAGAGAAACGCCCGCTGTGGATGTGCCAGAGGATTATTTCCCGTTCTGGCAGAAATGCCAGGCGGCGCCTCCCGTGAATCGCCAGCGGATGTTGAACGCTTTGCACTGCCTTCCCGTGGACCGTCCGCCCATCTGGCTGATGCGCCAGGCGGGACGTTGCCTGCCGGAATACCGGGCTCTGCGAGAAAAGCATTCCTTCCAGGAACTGATCCAAAAACCCGAACTGGCGGCCGAGGTGACCCTGCAACCGATCATTCGATTTGACTTTGATGCCGCTATTCTTTTCAGCGACATCCTCGTCGTGCCCCAAGCGCTGGGCCAGGGGTTTCGTTTTCGGGAAACGGCGGGCGTGGAGATGGACTTTGTCCTGCGCGACAACAACGACATATCGAAGCTGCAAAGCGAAGGGATGACCGAACGATTGCAATATGTCGGCGACGCGATCCAGTTGATTAAGGCCAGCCTGCAAAATCGCACGGCTCTTCTTGGTTTCGCCGGGTCGCCCTGGACGCTGGCCAACTTCATGTTGGAAGGCGGAAGTTCCCCTAAACATTCCAAGGCGCTGGACCTGTTCCACTCCAACCGGGAGACGTACTTCCTACTGGCGGAAAAGTTATGCTGCGCGATCATTGAATTTCTCAAGCTGCAAATTGCGGCGGGGGTCGATGCGATTCAGATTTTTGACAGTCTGGGGGGACTGTTGCCGGACGATGAGTTCGAGGAGGCGTCCGGCCAATGGCTTCGCGCGATTGTCGCGGCGTTGCGCGAACAGGTGCCCGTTATTGTTTATTCCAAAGGCACGCGCAATTGGGATGCGCTGATTCGGACGGGCGCGCCGGCCCTTGGCATTGACCACGAAATCGATCTGTCCAAAGCCGTAAGCCATTTGCCCGCCACTGTTGTTGCGCAGGGCAATTTTAATCCCGAACTGCTCTCAAGCTCGCATCCGCCGCAGGTGGCGGCGGAAGCGATGCGCTTGCTCAACCAAATGCGCCGGCGCGACGGGTACATTTTCAATCTCGGCCACGGCGTGCCGCCGGACGCAAAAATGGAGAACCTGGAAACGCTGGTCGAAACCGTAAGGAATTTCGCATGAGCAAGCTCAATGTCGATCTGGAGTTGGTCAAGAAGTACAACGTGCCGGGCCCGCGCTACACGTCTTATCCGCCCGCGCCGCAGTTTACCGACAAAGTGACTTGGCCGGAAGTGGCTTCCAGAATCGCCTTGGCGCAGGAGTCCAGCCGCGGGCTTTCGCTTTACTTTCATATTCCCTTTTGCGAATCGCTCTGCTGGTATTGCGGCTGCACCACGGTCATTACCACGCAACGCGAGAAGAGCGCGCTTTATCTTAAATACCTGGAAAAGGAAATGGCCCAAGCCAGCGCCCGGATAAATCCAAAACGGAAAGTGGTGCAATTGCATTGGGGCGGAGGCACTCCCACTTTTCTTTCGCCCGGCGAAATTCGCGCCCTCGGCCAGGCCATTCGCAAATACTTTGATGTCGCTCCGGATGTGGAGGCAGGGGTGGAAATTGACCCGCGCCGGCTGACTCAGGATCATGTGGCCGCCTTGCGCGAAGTGGGCTTCAACCGGGCTTCCATCGGGGTGCAGGATTTCGATGCCAAAGTGCAAACGGCGGTGCATCGTGTCCAGCCGCGGGAGTTGACCGAGCAATCCATGCAATGGGTCCGCCAAGCCGGCTTCACTTCCGTTAATTTGGACCTAATTTACGGCCTGCCTTATCAGACCCCGGAGTCGTTCGAGCAAACCTTGCGGGAAATCTTGCTGCTCGCGCCCGACCGGCTGGCGGTGTTCAGTTACGCCCATGTTCCGTGGGTCAAGCCGGCGCAAAAAATCCTCGAACAGGAAGCGGCCCTGCCCTCGGCGGAAACGAAGTTGAACCTTCTTAAACTGGTCATTGAGAAGCTGACGCAGAACGATCAATACGCCTATATCGGCATGGACCATTTTGCGCGGCCGGATGATGAATTGACGCGGGCGCAACGCAACAAGACTTTGCAACGCAATTTCCAGGGCTACAGCACTCGGAGCGGGGCGGACATTTACGCCTTCGGGATGTCGGCCATCTCGCAGGCCGATGGCGTCTATTGGCAGAACATCAAAGAACTTCCCCGCTACTATGCCGCGCTCGACGCGGGCGAAGCGCCCTTTGCCAAGGGTTACATTTTAAACGACGACGACAAGATCCGGCGCCACACAATTATGCGGTTGATGTGCGATCTGGCGCTGGATTACGCGGCCATGTCCAAGGCCCTGGAAATCGATTTCGCCGGCTACTTTGCCGCCGAATTAAACTCTTTGACTGACTTGGAAAAGGATGGCTTACTATCACGCGACGCTTCCGGCGTGACGGTGACCGATGCGGGGCGGCTTTTTATTCGGAACATCGCGATGCGCTTTGACCGCTATCTGCCCGCCGTCCAGGAACGACGCTTTTCAAAAACGGTATGAAACCAATTGCGATCATTGGCGGCGGGATCACCGGCCTGACAGCGGCCTTTCGGCTCAAGCAACAGAACCTGCCGGTGCGGGTCTTCGAAGCTTCTGAGCGCGTTGGCGGCGTGATTCAGTCAGAGCGCAAGAACGGCCATTTGGCTGAGTTTGGGCCCAACAGCATCCTGGAAACCTCGCCTTTGATCGGCGCGCTGGTGCGGGATTTGGGCTTGGAATCGCGGCGGATGTATTCAGACGCGCGCGCGGAGAAGCGCTACATCGTGCGCGGCGGCCGGCCTGTCTCGCTGCCCGCGTCGCCCCTGGCCTTTCTCACCTCGCCCTTGTTCTCGCCGGGGGCCAAGCTGCGTTTGCTGGCGGAACCTTTCATTGGCCGCGCGCCGGCCGACAGCGATGAATCCATCGCGGATTTTGTACGGCGTCGTCTTGGCCAGGAATTTCTCGATTACGCCATCAACCCGCTCGTGGCCGGCGTCTATGCCGGAGACCCGGAGTTGCTCTCCGTTGCCCAGGCCTTTCCAAAGCTGCACGCGCTGGAGCAGCGCTGGGGTTCGCTCATCGTGGGCCAGGTTCGCGGGGCCCGGGAGCGGAAGCGCAGCGGCGAAGTTTCCAAGCAGAGCGCGAAAAAACTTTCCTTTGACGAAGGCTTGCAGGTTATAATTGACGCACTGCGGGCCCATCTCGCGGGGGATATTCAATCGGGCGCGCCGGTGCGGCGTTTGGAGCAAAAACAAGGCGGTTGGCTCATGGAGTTGGACAAGCAAAAAAAGGCGCAAGCGCCAGGCGAGTATAGCGCCGTCTTGGTTGCCTTGCCCGCGCACAAAATGGCCGGTCTTGCCGTGCGCTCCACCGAGTATCTTGATCTCTCCCGCTTGAGCGCGATTCATTATCCGCCGGTGGCCAGCGTGGTCTTGGGTTTTCGCCGGGCGGACGTGGCCCACCCATTGGATGGCTTTGGCATGCTTGTTCCCGAAAAGGAAGGCTTCAATATTTTAGGGGCGCTTTTCTCTTCGTCTCTGTTCCCCAATCGCGCGCCCGAAGGCCAAGTGACCATTACCTGTTACATCGGCGGGGCCCGCTCGCCCGATCTGACGTTGAGCGCCTCGGAAGAACTTGTCGAAATGGCCGCCAAGGACCTTTCCGTTATTCTGGGCATTAAAGGCCAACCGACTTTCCAACGAGTGACACTCTTTCCGCGAGCCATACCCCAATACAATCTGGGTTTTGGCGGGTATCGCGCCTTCATGAATGACCTCGAACTCAAAGCGCCGGGATTGTTTCTGGCCGGGCATGCCCGCGATGGCATCTCGGTCAGCGATTGTATCGTCTCGGGCCATCATGTGGCGGACAGGATTCAAACCTTTCTTTCGGCGTCCAAAAGGAAAAGTCCCCTGCCGCAACTTCCACTTGCCGCATGAAAAACCGCGCTGTCCTTCTGGTTAATCTCGGTTCCCCCGATTCCACCGCGGTCGAGGACGTGCGGACTTACCTGCGGGATTTTCTCATGGATGGCCGCGTGCTGGATGCGCCGTTCCCCATTCGGTGGGCCATCGTGCATCTCTCGATTTTGCCCTCCCGGCCCGCGCAGTCGGCGGAGGCTTACCACAAAATCTGGACGCCGGAAGGGTCCCCGCTGGTGGTGACCGGCCAGAGAGTCAAATCATTACTGGAAGAGCGCCTGCCCGTTCCCGTTGAGCTGGCGATGCGTTATCGCAATCCGTCCATCGAAACGGCCGTCTGCAAATTGCGCGAGCAAGGCGTGGAAGAATTATTGTTGATTCCGCAATTTCCGCACTACGCCATGTCCAGTTATGAAACCGCCGTTGTCCGCGTTCAGGATGTTGTTGCCGCTATCGCGCCGGAAATGTCGGTGACGGTCGTCCCGCCTTACTATGATCATCCCGACTACATCCGGGCTCTGGCCGGAAGCGCGCGGGAGTACCTGGATCAAGGGTATGATCATTTGCTTTTTAGTTTTCACGGGATTCCGGAGCGGCACCTGCGCAAAGCTGGCCCGACCGGCGGGCACTGCCTGATCGAAGAGGAATGCTGCGCCGCTTCCAGTCCGGCGCACAAGACTTGTTACCGCGCGCAATGTCTCAAGACTGCCGAGGCCTTTATTGCCGCGGCGGGCATTCCCCGGCATCGTTACTCCATCGCCTTCCAGTCTCGTTTGGGACGGGAGCCGTGGCTCAAGCCTTATACCGATGCCGTTCTCGCGGGTCTGGGCAAGGCGGGGAACAAGAAGCTGCTGGTCATTTGTCCAGCCTTTGTCGCCGATTGCCTGGAAACCCTGGAAGAAATTGGCATGAGGGGAGAGGAGACTTTTCGCGCTGCCGGGGGAAAGCAACTTACCCTCATTCCCTGCCTCAACGATCACCCTCTCTGGATTGAAGCTTTGGAAAGAATGGCGGTCCGCTGGCTGGAATCCGTCGGCGCCCAGCTCCCAGTTTCGATTTCCTCTGTCCCGCCATAGCGCAAAGCCTTCATGGAGCATTGGCGGAAGTTGCCGCACGGAGGTTAAGACGAGATCAATCGGTTTAATCGAGGTCGCGCCAGCTAATTCAGTCTTGGACGCCTCGGCGCGGCGTCCCTGCCATGGCGCCGCTGGGCAGGCGCGCTTTCCACACCTGAACAATTACGAGTTATGAATCTAAGTCACTGTCGCAGATTAGTCGTCGTCGTTGGCTGCCTCCTGGCACTGCTAGAGCCCCGATCAGTCCAGGCGGCCCAACCAGCGGAATGGAATTCCAGAGGCCCCGGCGGCGGTGGAGCGTTGTTTGCCCCCAGCTTCAGTCCCTTCAGCCCTGGCGAGATGTATCTGGCGTGCGACATGTCCGAGGTGTTTCATTCCACTAATTACGGACAGGGCTGGAGCGTGGTTGATTTCCGCCAGATTGAGGGTGGGCGCCAGGCCATCGTCCAATTCACCAGCAACCCCAATATCAGATATTCGATTGACTACAGCGACGACTCCACTACGCCGGCTCGCAGCGTGGATGGTGGCGCGACTTGGCAGCCACTGGCGAACGATCCGACGGGTGGCGGCGCTTTTGCCTTATTTGCCGATCCTGGTGCCACGAACCGGCTGATTGTCTCCGATTATAGCAACGTTTATTTTTCCAGCGATGCCGGCAATACGTTTAACGTGGAGTTCACGGAAGCCAATGGGTGTTATGTGGCGGGCGCATTTTTCGACGGGGCGGCCATTTTTGTCGGGACAGAATTCGGCCTGCTCGTCTCCACCAACAACGGCGCCACTTTCAGCTTGGCGGCGGGGGGCATTGACACCAATAACGAGGCGATTTTCTCTTTTGCCGGCGCGAAACAAGGCGGCGTCACGCGGTTTTTCGCCACGACGCTGCATCCGGCGGATGTTTTCCCCGGCCTGTTGATTGAGGAAGTTTATGACAGCTATCTGAACGTCTATACGCTGGATTGGGGACAGCCGAATTGGATCGTGGCGACCAACGGCATTAGCGCCCAGGATGATCCGGTTTTTGTGGCGATGGCGCGGAATGACATTTCAACCGTTTATATAGCCGGCCAGCAAAACGACGATTACGGATATCCGGCGCTTTACAAGACGGCAAACGGCGGCGCGCGGTGGGAGCTTTCATTGCTCGTCACAAACAATCAGAATGTCTTTACCGGTTGGGAGGGAAATCATGGTGATAGCGATTGGGGATATGGCGGGGGCGCCTTGGGCCTGGCGGTGGCGCCGAATGATGCCGCGAAGGTCGCCTTCAGCGATCTGGGGTTTATTCACTTGAGCACCAATGGAGGAGCGTATTGGCAGCAGGCTTATGTCAATCCCGCCGATCAAAATCCGACCAACGCGCCCACGCCCAAAGGCGGGAATTATCACGGGATCGGGTTGGAGCCAACCTCCTGCTGGGCTGTGGCCTGGGCGGACAGCAATCATGTGGTCGCGGGCTACACGGACATCAAAGGCGCCATCAGCGCTGACGGCGGAAATTCATGGTCTTTTGGCTATAAAGGGGATGCTTACAACACGATGTACTCCTGCGTGAAAAACCCCAGCAACGGAATGCTCTACGCCGCCGTATCCTCGGTCCATGACATGTACCAAAGCACGCATTTGACGGATGCCAGCATTGGCAACGCCAGCGGCGGCGTGCTCTTCTCCACCAACACGGGAGTCACTTGGGTGATGATGACGAATTTTTCCTCGCCGGTGATCTGGGTGGAGTTGGACCCGGTCAATCCAGATCGCCTCTTTGCCAGCGTGATTTCCACGAACACGAGCCGGGCGGGGATTTATGTTTCGACGAACATTCAAATGGCAGCGGCGGCTTCCTGGCAACGTCTTGCCCCGCCGCCTCGGACGCAGGGGCGCCCATTCAATATCCACCCGCTGAAAGATGGGTCGCTGGTTTGCACTTATTCTGGCAGGCGGGCGGGAAGTCCGCAGGGATTTACCGCGAGCTCGGGTGTTTTCTTCAGCGCCGATGGCGGGAGTTCGTGGACGGACCGCTCCGACGCGAAGATGGATTACTGGACCATGGACCTGGTGGTGGACCCGAATGACTCCGCGCAAAACACATGGTTTGTGGGAGTTTATAGCGGCTGGGGCGGCCCGCCCAACGGACTGGGCGGACTCTATAAAACCACGAACCGCGGCCTTGCCTGGACGCAACTGAGAAGCGACGACGGTGTCACGTCATGCGCCATCAATCCGCTAAACGCCAATGAGCTTTATGTGACGACGGAGACGGAAGGGCTTTTGTTTTCGAGCAATATCCGTTCAGCCACTCCCACATTAACCCAGGTGACAAATTACCCGTTCGCCCAGCCGCAGCGGGTCTTCTTCAACCCTTACAACCCCGCGGAGGCGTGGGTGACGAGCTTCGGAAACGGCATCCGTGTCGGCAATACCCAGCCATTGCCGGGAGTGCTGCAAGCAAGTCTGCCGCGGGGCGGAACGGCCCAACTGAGCTTGCGCCAAGCCTCCCCCGGCGCGGCCTATTCCATTCTCGAATCCATTGACCTAATCAATTGGACAATCCTGGGGACGAACACGGCGGACGCGAACGGCGCGCTTCAATTCAACGACGACAGCGCCACCAACTCGCCCCGTTTCTACAAAAGCAGGGCATTCTAGCTGTCGGCTCGGAACCAATCGGAGAAATGTCAGTGGTGGCCCACGTTTCTCGGAATCGACCTGTGGACGTATAGCCGGTGGTGCTGGTCCTCATAGACAAGGTTGTACTGGGCGCGGATCAAGGCCTGAAACGGGACGGGCCCGCTGTCGTTTGGCAAGAGCACAAGACCAGGCTGGATTTCCGACATTTCGGCGGCGATTCTGGCGTTCGTCATGTTGCCGGACCATAAGCGCTTGCGCGGAAGAATGGCCAAGTCGGGTGGCATCGTTATTCCGGCGTAAAATGAATAAATCGGATCGCACGCGTAGAAGAATTTTGTGTAGGGTTTGAATCGATTGATCTGGGTGAAAACCAGGCTGCTGGCGATCCGCGGCGACGCCCCCGCAGTCTTGATCTGCAAGTAAACCCTCCCGCCCATCCAAGACAGCACACACCCCGCGATGAGGACGAACAACGCCCATAAAGGCGCGCGCTGCCGTGAAGCGCACTCCCGAATCACGGCCTCCAAGCCGATGGCAGCGCACCAGCACAGAGGAATCACGGTGTGGACGTAATAATAATTCCACCACGGTTTGTGCAGTCCGAAAATCGTCAGGTTCAACGCCAGCCACGCCAGCGGCAGCACCGCCAGCGGGCGCTGGCGCATCTCGAAAGCGCAGACCGCGATCCCCAGCAGCGCCGGAATGGTTGCGTCCCAGTTCTTGAGAAGAACGACCCACGCAAACGGGTAATCGCCAGGAGAGCCGTACTCAGACGTTTGCGTCTTGGCGAAGTGAGAACTCCACGACTGCTGAAAATGGGCGAGATACTCACCGCCGCTGGAAAACAGGTCGATGATGATGGTCGTTGCCACGATCACGGCCGCCAAAATCATGGCGCTCAGGATGGTGCGACGCCTCGCATCGAGCTCCTGCCCGTTTTCCAGCCAAATAATGAGCACGGCCAGCGGCAACAGCGTGACACCGATCAACTTGATTTCAAAGGCTACCCCAAACAGAATTCCCGCCGCGATCTCCGGTCTGCGCCATCCGCTCCGGTTCGGAAGCAGAAGCATCCACAGCGCGGCTGTCGCGGGCGCGAGACCTGGAACTTCCAACATGCACGATGAACTCAAGGTGAGAAATCCGGGCGAGGCGATCAACAAACCGGCGGTCAGAACCGCGACCGCCAGCCCATGGACGCGCCGGGCGATCTGGAAAACCGAGCCGAGCAGGCATGCCGCAAAGCAGACGGTGATGAGTCGAGGGACCAGGACGGACAATGAGACATGCCGCAGGGCCTGGGTTATCAGAAAGGTATGCAGCGGCGGCTGGTCGTTCCAGACTTGAGAGTAGAGCTTGTATCCGTGAAGGCAGAGCGTGGCCTTCGCCAGTTCAAAACCTTCGTCGGGGCCGATTTCCACGGCGGTTCGCAACGGCATCAAAGCCGCGAGGCAGAGGAACCCGCCCAAGAGGAGGCTCAGCGTGATTTGGTTATTCCAGCGCCGGCGCCATGCCAGTAAATTCGCCGCATGCACTTGGCGGGATAATGAGTCAATGCCCGAGTGTTGTAAAGATGATACCGAGATCACATGGCCGTGTTGAATGTCACTTAAATCAGACATTACCGTTCTTGGGCGGGTGCAAGATACGGTGAGCTTTTGCCAAAAAGAGTATAGCGTTATCGTTTGACGGCGGGTAATCCTTCCAAAGGTGCGGAGGCGTATGCTTCCGTTCGTGGCAAGGCCGACGCAGTGTGGAACCGGCCTTGCTTCAACAAAAAGTTCCACGGAAAAGCCGAGGTGGGAATACACATGAATTTTAAAATGTTCTTCCATGGGGCCGCTTTCACTCTCTTCCTGTCCGGTTGGGCCCCGTTTCCGGGTGCTGCCCAACCTGCTTCCGCTGGCGGCGCGGCGATGAGCGTCGTCAGTTTGGATGCCAATTCCAGAACCTGGCAGGGCCCGCCCGGCCAACAGGTCATCGAGATCGCCACGGGCATGAATTACTTTGACAAAAGCTCGCAACAATGGCTGCGGAGCGACCCGAGCTTCGTCCCCTCGCCCGACGGTTCCTCGTTCGTGGCGGCCAAGTTGCCCAACCAGGTGACCTTGAGCGCCGATCTCAACACCGTCGCCGCGGTCACGGATGTGACGCCGGACGGCCTCACTTTGCAATCGACCCCGGTGGCCATTGGGCTGTATGATGCCGCCAGCGGCAAATCCATGATCATCGCTTCGCTGACCAACAGCCAGGGCGTCCTGGTGGATGCCCGGCATGTGCTCTATCCGGGGGCGATGGTGGGCGGCCTCCTGCAAGCGGACGTGGTGTACGGGGTGCCCGACTGCGGGTCCTTCCATCAGGATGTCGTCATCACCAAATTCAATGGGCCCCTTGATCCGACGGTCTGGGGGCTGCCAGCCAGCGCCACGAATTCACTGCGCTTGCAGATCTTCACCGAGTTTTACGGGGACGTCCCGGTTCCGAGCGAAATCATGCATCCCATCCAGGTGGAAACCGATCCGGACTTGCGCGCCAGCATGGCCAGCCCCGACCTGGTCGATTACACGCTGGCTTTCGGAGAAGTTGGCTGCATGAGTTTGGGGTGGGCTTACTTCGCCTCGGCCGATGGACCGGAGACCGATACACCGGCTCCCTCGGGCGCTGTCCAAGTCGCCAAGGAGTTCATCACGGCTGGCCAGCCGCCGCGCAATTTCCTGGTCGAGTCGATTCCGCTCACGTGGTTGGCGAATGGATTGGCAACGCTTCCGCCAGTGCAGACGGCCCAACTGTCTCCGGTGCCCGGCCAGACTATTCCAAGAACGGCGATGAAGAACAAGGCGCCGCGGTCGAGCCTTGTCGCAGCCAATCAGGACCGGACCGAATGGTGCGCCGCGCTTCCCCGCCCGGCGGCCCGTCAGCGGCAAGGCGGTAAGGCAACTTTGGCCGCCGCTAAAGCCGCCGAGGCCCACGCTCCGCAAACCGCCGGACGCGGCCTGGTGGTTGATTATCTCTTTAACCTCTCCGGCAACACCAATTCAGAAACCTTTTGGAGCACGAACACGTATTTCGTCTCCGGACCAGTCTATGTTAACTACGCTGACATCCAGTGCGGAGTCCGCGGGCCCGTTTTCAAATATCCGAATAACACGCCAGCTTGGCTGGAGGCTCAAGAATCCCTCACGATAACTAATGATGGTTCTTCAGGCCAGGCGGTGTTCACGGCGGGCGATGATCAAGTCCATGGGACATCCGCCGCAAGCGTGTGGACCAACGGCTGGACCGGACACGTCGTTGGCTACTACGGCAATCCCGACTTGCAAGTGTTTGACTGGGGGTCCCTTGTTATCACGAATTTCTCCTTTTATTACGCCTCCAACGGCCTTTCCCTCTACGCGGTCAACGCCAACAGCACAGCGACTCTCTTCGGGTCGCTCTTCACCAACTGCCTTCTGGGAATCGCGCTCACCGGCAGCGGTAGCCAGTATATAACTTTGAATGCAACCGCCTGCACGAATCTCAACGTCACCTGCGTGCTTTCCAACAGCTTGGCGGAGGCGACGGGATCCTTCAATGGTTGCATGTTTAGCAACATCACGCTATTGGTCACCAATCCTTGTCTGGAAGGCTATTCCAGGTGGAGCTTCACGAACTGCAGCGCTCAGAACGTGACAAACTTCGGCGCCAGCAGTTGCGTCACGATAAACAAAGGGGACTTCACCGTCAATGGTTACGGGGCTCTGGGCAACGGCAGCCACGATGATCAGCCCGCCATTTCCAGCGCGCTCCAGGCGGCGGTCAACTGGTGTTCGAACGCCGGTCCCGCGACCCTTTATTTCCAGGGCGGCAGCAACTATTTTCTCAACACATTTGTAGATGGTTATAATCACCTCTTGCAGGTTCCAGCCGTGACCAACCTGACGCTCGCCTCCGACAGCGCGACCACCGCCACCCTGTCAGCAAAGACCACCCCGCCGGCGGCCGGACTGAACATGCTCACCTTTAAGGGACCAGCCTCTGGGCTCGTGGTATCGAATCTCATTTTCACCAATTTTCATGATTATACAACGAACGGTTCGATAGGCGTCTATTTTGGTGAGAACGCTACCCTAACAATGCAAAGCGATAACCTGCTGAACATCATTGTGACCCAGTGTACTTTTGCGGGGTTTGCGGATGGAGTGCAATTCGATGCTAGCGCGAACTACTCCATCTACGGCAACACCTTCCTCTATCCCTTGGGACGGGATAGCGGCTCTGGGTATTCTCTTGATAGTCCGTACGATAACGTGGGCATCTTGGTCCAGTGGATAATTGGAGCTACCTATTGGCCTACGAACTTTTCTATTTACAATAATACTTTTAACGGACTATCGGGCACAAGCAGCCTCACTAATTTGCATTCCCAACAAGCGGCGGATGGTTTGTTGGCGGGCAACGTTGACGGGCTGAATTGCTACGGCAACACCATAAGCAACTATAACGCGGAGGGAATCAATCTCGGAGCCCTCCGAGCCGCCCCGATTCACGCGAATGATATCTACAATAACGTTATTTCTAACAGTATAGCGCTGGCGGGCGGGTGGGGAATTCGCTGCGATCTTTTCAGGGGCACAAGTATATAACAATACGATTGTGAATGCCAGTTATGGCTTTGCAAGCTCCCCCACTAATGGCGATTCTACGACGAACGTCAGCGTCCATAATAACACTATCGCCGTGGCTTCATCGGCTCTGCCCTATTTTGGCTGGGCCCAGGGCATTGGGGTGGCTGCGTGTTCCAATAATACATTTTACAGCAATACCATCACTCTGAACTTGGCGAACGTCGTTACGAATCCTCTACCTAGCCCAGCGGCCTATTCATTTACCTACAATGTGGGAATCGCCGTCGTTGAGGGTTCCAGCAACTATTTCAGCAACAACACTTTAACCGTGTCCCCGGCGCAGTACGTTACCAACGGCAGCGGTTATTACGGCATCGCGGTCAACCAAATGTTTTTGAACACAAACTTTAACAATTTCACCAACAATATCTTCACGAATGGCGGGCTGGGCGTTTATGCTGAAAACTATGGCTCTAATTTCAGCTTAACCTATCCGAATAATATGTCGAACGCGTTCATCGAGAGTGGCATTGCCACGAACAATAGCTGGCACTGATGTTAAAGTACGGCAGACACCAAGAGGAGCAAGGCCGAATGAAATCTATAAATCTAGTGGTTATGATTAGGGCCGAGGGACTGCTTGAGGACCGTCACGAGCGCCAGAATCGAGCAGGTTGCCAAACATCCGTGCGAAGTGGGCTAGCAATGCTCATTGCCACCATCACAGCCTACCTCATTTCCCTGGGAGCGTATGATGCTCGAGCCCAACCCATCGCCTTTTTCCAGACTCTGTACACCTTTACAAATGGCGCGGATGGAGCGGCTCCTGACGGCGTGGTCCTTTCAGGGACCACGCTCTATGGGACGGCAGGCTACGGTACGACTGGGAACGGCACGGTGTTTGCCGTTAACGCGGACGGCACCGATTTTCGGGTGCTCCACACTTTTGGCGAGCTGTTTTACGCAGATCAAGGCTTTCAGAGGACCAATCTCGATGGAGCGGAACCTTATGGCGGCTTAGTGCTGTCGAACAACACCCTCTATGGAACGACATTGGAAGGCGGTACGGTGGGCTATGGCACTGTGTTTGCCGTTAATACCGACGGCACAGGCTTTACCACGGTTCACAATTTTACAGGGGCGGATGGGGGGGGGGGCGTACGCGGGATTGTTAATGCATGGCAGCATTCTTTACGGAACGTCCCAACTCGGCTATCCTATGTACGCCGGAAATGTCTTTGCCGTGAATTCTGACGGCACGGACTTTACCTCTCTATATAGTTTCAGTGGCATCGGTACCGGCAAGTTTCCCTACGCCAGCGTCGTGCTGTCCGGCAACACGCTGTATGGAACAACAGCGCAAGGTGGCACGAATGACAATTTGAGTGTGCCTGACTATGAGACCGGCGGCACCGTATTTGCCGTTAATACCGACGGCACGGGTTTTACAACGCTGCATAGTTTTTCAAACAGCCCTGACGGATGGAATCCCTATGCTGGCTTGGTCTTGTTGTCCGCTTGTGCTATGCTAGTTGCATGTTGATCGATATGAAGAGGTTGCGCGAGAAATACGCCGCGTTGAAGGAATGCTTCGATGAAGCTCGGCTCAGGTGGTGGGCGGCTGCGGAAGCCCGAAGCCTGGGGCATGGCGGCGTCACTTC
>JBKQWF010000304.1:0-15263 GCA_052139695.1 Limisphaerales bacterium | reverse complement strand
GACGGAACCGACATTTGCTCTTTGCCATGCCGGGACCTTAAAAAACTTTCCCCAGGATGTCCCGCAAAAAGTGTTAAAACCTTTAACTCGCAACGAGTTGCCCGGCAGAAAAGGCGCGCCCTAGGGCGCAATTGCAGTGCCGCGCAATCCCGGTGGGGCGGAGCTGCTGCTCCGCCCTGGTTTTCCCTTCTCTTCCTCTTACCGCAAAAAAAGAATGGGCGGCACAGCAGCGCCGCTCCGCCAGAATTGGCTGAACCTTCATTGCTTGCGGCGAAAATCGCCTCGTTGACAGGCGCGGGGGTTTCGTGTTCGTTACAAGATTCGATTTGACGATGCGAACTATGCGGCATAACGCGCAAGAATTCGGGCGCATTCTCCCCGTGATGGTCGCGCTCCTTTTTGCTTCCATGGCGCGCGGGCAGGCCGCTGCGGCATCGCGGCCGGAACGGAAAGTGATCGTGGTCCTGGGGGACAGCTTGGCGGCGGGATTGGGGGTCGATCCGGAACAGGCGTTCCCGGCTTTGTTGCAAAAAAAGATCGACGCGGCGGGCTGGCCTTGCACGGTGGTCAACGCGGGGGTCAGCGGAGACACCAGCGCCGACGGCCTGGGTCGCATCGACTGGTTGCTGCGGCGCCAGATCGACGTGCTGATTCTGGAATTGGGCGGCAACGACGGTCTGCGCGGCTTGCCGGTCTCGGCCACACGCACCAACCTGCAAGCCATTCTCGACCGAGTGCGCCAAAAGTATCCGCAAGTTAACCTGATTGTTGCCGGGATGCAGATGCCGCCGAATATGGGCGAGGAATACGATTCGGCTTTTCGCGCGATTTACCCCGAGTTGGCCGCGAAGTACCAGGCCGCGCTGGTCCCGTTTCTTCTCGCGGGCGTGGGAGGACATCGTGAATTAAACCAGGAAGACCGCATTCATCCGAACGCCCCCGGCCACGCTATCGTGGCTGAAAATGTCTGGAAAGTCCTCCAGCCGTTGTTGCAAAGCCAAATGAGCCAGGCTCGTGGGGATGCATCTAAATCTCCGTAACATATTGAGAATCAATTATTGAGAATCAATGATAGGGGTAGGGATGGAGTTTCGGCTCCACCCCTCCAAATCCCGCATCCGGCTTTCCGACCGTTCCGTCTCCAACCATCTGCGGGGTGTTGGCAGGTAGCGGGGGATTTCTCCAGGCCGCTCCACCATTGCCAGAGGGTTTTTACCCTGCGCGACAGGCTTCGCCTTTGCTCCGCAGGCTCGCCCACCAACGCCGACCAAATCGAGTTCAAGTTGCCCGCCATTTCAGGCGGTCGTTGTTACGGACTGGCCCTTCTCGTTCCGTTGCTCTCCACGCGTGTTGCCACGACGCAGTTACGGTTCGATACCGCACGATTCTTCATCGCATGGAAGCGAACTTTCATCGCTTTAATCGGGCACCATCACAGGCGCACGATCGGGTCGAGGTGACGGGATTGCGGCCGCCACCCCTCCCACACCACCGTACGTGCGGTTTTCCGCATACGGCGGTTGAACGTAGCGATTTTATGGACTCGCAAGGTCTGATGGCATAAGGACCCGGCCTCACTACTCGTTCGTCTTCCTGCGGCCAAGAGTTCGCTTCCGGTTCCTGCGACCTGCGCCTTGCGGCCTCGGCCTAACCTTCCGCTACGGTTGGCGTCATCGCCTCCGTCGGGTTCCTTTCATCCCGATAGTCCACAACACCTGCCAAGCACGCTAGGGACGGCTCGGCGAGGCGACTCTACCCGCGAAATCCAGTTGCGTTTGCCCTCACTTTGAGCTTGCGTCGCAACCTCAGGAGTGACCAGCTTTGTCAATGACGGAGCAGATTTTAATTTTAGATTTTGGCGCGCAATACACCCAGGTCATCGCCCGGCGCGTGCGGGAATGCGGGGTTTATTCCACCATTGTACCCTTTGACCTTCCCGCGGAGGAGATTGCCGCCGCCAAACCGCGCGGCCTCATTCTTTCCGGGGGGCCGGCCAGCGTTTATGCGCCCAAAGCCCCGGTTCCTGACCGTGCCATCTTCGATCTCGGCATACCGATCCTGGGAATTTGTTACGGCGCTCAACTCATGGCCCATCTGCTGGGGGGCCAGGTCTCGCGGGGATTAAAACGGGAATTTGGCAAAGGCACGCTGCTCATCACCGACCCCTTGTGCCCGCTTTTTGCCAACCTGCCGGAGACCATGCAAGTGTGGAATTCTCACGGCGACAAGCTGACCGAGCCGCCGACCGGCTTCAAAGCGGTCGCCACTTCCGATAATTCCGAGTTCGCGGCCATTGAACATCGCGAGCGCAAATTGTTTGGAGTGCAGTTTCATCCCGAAGTGGTTCACACCCCCAAAGGCCGCGAGATTATTGCCAATTTCGTCAACGGCGCCTGCGGGTGCGGCAAGGATTGGACCATGCTCCATTACCTCGACCACGCGGTGGAGGAAATCCGCCAGCTCGTCGGGAACGAGCGCGTCCTCCTCGGCTTGAGCGGCGGGGTGGATTCCAGCGTCGCCGCCGCCTTGATCCATAAAGCCATCGGGGACCAGTTGACCTGCATCTTTGTCAACAATGGTCTATTGCGCGAGGGCGAAGCTCAAGTCGTGCGGGAAGTCTTCGGGCGGCACTTCAAAATCAAGTTGCAATATGAAGATGCCTCCCGCCTCTTCCTCGGCCGCCTCAAAAAAGTGACCGACCCCGAACGCAAACGCAAAATCATCGGCAAGACCTTCATTGAAGTCTTCCAAGCCGCCACCAAACGCGCCGGGGCGGCCCGTTTCCTCGGCCAGGGGACGCTTTATCCCGACGTTATTGAATCGGTCCCCATTGCCGGCAACCCGGCCGCATTGATCAAGAGCCATCACAACGTCGGCGGCTTGCCGCGCAAGATGAAGTTCAAACTGGTCGAGCCCTTGAAATGTCTTTTCAAAGACGAAGTGCGGCAACTGGGTTTGGAACTCGGCCTTCCCCACGAAATCGTCATGCGCCAGCCGTTCCCCGGCCCTGGCCTGGCGGTTCGCATTGTCGGGGAAGTGACTCCCAAACGTTGCCAAATCCTGCGCGCCGCCGATTCGATCGTCGTTGATGAGATGAAGGCCAGCGGGTGGTATTATCGCATTTGGCAAAGTTTCGCCGTCCTCCTCCCGGTGCGGAGCGTCGGCGTTATGGGAGATGAGCGGACCTATGATTTCACCATCGCCATTCGCGCCGTGGAATCGCAGGACGGCATGACGGCGGACTGGGTCAAGCTGCCCTACGATCTGCTGGAGAAAGTCTCCAACCGGATCATCAACGAGGTCAAAGGCGTTAATCGCGTCTGCCTCGATATTTCGAGCAAACCGCCCGCGACCATTGAGTGGGAGTGACGGTGCCTATGGGGCAAAGGCTGAACGTTTTGCGAAAACCAAACCGTAATATGAAATCGAAGCCTGCGGGGGAGTCGCCGACCAATTTATCCGAAATCTATAGTTTTCGTGCGGTGGGCGATAGACTCGGCACGGCCGGTCAGCCCACGCAGACGCAGTTTCAGATGATTCGAGAGAGTGGGTTCGAGGCGGTCATCAATCTCGCCCTCCCAACATCCGATAACGCGATTCCAAACGAGGGGAGCCTTGTGACCAGCTTGGGCATGTCCTATATCCATATCCCTGTGGATTTCAAAGCTCCCACCGACCAGGATTTACAAACCTTCTGCCGAGTGATGGAAGCCTTTGGTGACCGGCGGGTGTTTGTTCATTGCGCCGCCAATATGCGCGTGTCGGCATTCGTGTTTCTTTATCGAGTGCTGTGTCAGCACGTGGGCGTCCAAGAGGCAGAGGGCGATTTGCACGCCATTTGGCAGCCTGACGACGTGTGGACCAGATTCATTCAAGATCGGCTGCAATGCAGCGCCTAGCCGCGGTGTGTCTCAGGCAAAAGCAGAATCAAATTAACTACGTCCCCAATTTTTCGCGTCCAATTTTTCGCCAATTTTTCGTCGGTCAAGGATCAGGGAGTCCATGCAGAGAGAATTCAAGCATCCTTGGGCGGCCATGCCACGCCCGCCAGTTCCTTGGGCAACTGCTTCGGGTCAACCGGATAGATGAGCGAAAGGTCCATTTTGGATTTTGCGCCTTGCAGAAATTCCAATTCCTCCGGCGCGCCGATAATGAGCCAGAGCGCCTCGGCGTCGGTGTCGTTGAACACCTGGCGCAACTGGTCCGGCCCGACCAGCACGCCGCCATAGCGCGGCACGGTCAGCGTCGCGTCGCCCACGCGCATCCGGCCGGTGCCTTCGAGCACGAAATAAAATTCCTCCTGCCGAATGTGCTTGTGCAGCGTGTTGGCGCTCTTCGGGGGCAATCGCCAGAGCCGCGCGGCGAGATTTTCGCTCCCGGTTCGTTCCAGATAATCGGCATTCGGGATGCGCATCAGGTTGGCGGGCCGCCAGAAAAGCTCTTCCGGCTTGATGAGATGGTACCCTTGAATGGCTTTCATGGAATTGCTGCAAAATCCTTAGACACCGCCAGAGTAAAACACCTTGTGCGGTGCTATACAAGCTCCGTCAGTCAGGGACTCAGGGACTTTATGGTCTATTGCGTCCCCAATTTCCCCCTCCGATGACTCAGACGGGCCAGGTTCAATTGAAATTCACCTCCAGTTGTTCAGGAATTCCAATTGATCCTTCATTTCTTCCGCGCTTTTTGCTTCGCTCAACTTGAGCAAGCGCCGCATTTCTTCGCCAGTCGAAATCGTCTGCTGATCGCCAATAATAATGCCGGCGTGGTGGCAGCCTTGATGCAAAACGGTGGAATGCAGCCGACAAAAGTCGGACACGTTGTAGCTGAATCGAGGTGAATCCTGAGAGCACTCAAGGGGCGGCCGGGGCCTTTCGTTCAAGGTCGCGGCAAGCCTCCCATTCCTCGTGAAGATAACCCTCGATCTCCTCCCGGTGCAAATGATAATAGGCCAGTGCCGCGTGGATTTCCGCGGGAGCGAGCGTGGACAGCCGCTGGCCTATTTCCTCAATGCTCAACCCTGATTTCCACCAGCCAGCCACGCGGTGGACGCCGATCCGATGGCCCTTGATACGCGGCTTGCCGTTGAGGTTGTCCGGCGAACGGACAATCATGGCACCCAACTCAGTGGCCGCGGCTTCTCCAGCAAAACTCATGTTTTAATCTAGTCGCGATGAATGTTTGGGGCAAGCGTCTCATTTGCGCCCACGGCAGAGTAAAGTAATTACTCTGCCAGCAGAACTTGCCCGAAAAAAACGATGCACCCGAGGCTGCTGATTACCGCAAGGGCTTGCCAGCCGCCATCCGGAGGTTAAGCTGCTTTTGTGAACCTCCTTTTTGTTGGGGACATCGTCGGTGAACCGGGGCGCCATGGGTTGCGCAAGTTGCTTCCGGGACTGCGCCAGCGGCATCAGATCGACATGGTCATTGCCAACGGGGAAAATGCCGCCGGGGGCGCGGGCATCACCGTCAACACCGCGACTGAAATTCTCGATGCCGGCGTTAATATTATTACCACCGGCGACCATCTTTGGGACCAGAAGGAGGTCAATATGCTTTTGCAGACGGAAGCGCGCTTTCTGCGCCCGTTTAATTATCCCCCCGGGACCATCGGCCAGGGCAGCACCATCTGGTGGTCGGAAGGCCTCCCGCCCGTGGCCGTGCTCAACCTGCAAGGCCGCACCTTTTTGCAAGCGCTGGAAAATCCGTTTCTTTGCGCCCAGGTGGAAGTGCCGCGCTTGCGCCAATTGGCGAAGATCATTTTTGTTGATATGCACGCCGAGGCGACTTCGGAAAAAATCGCCCTGGCCCGCATGTTGGACGGCCAGGTCAGCGCCGTCATCGGCACCCATACGCACGTGCAAACGGCCGACGAGCAAATCTTCCCCGGCGGGACAGCCTATTTGACAGATGCGGGCTTCACCGGCCCGCACGAAAGCGTCCTGGGACGCGAGATCGAACCGATCATCCGCCGTTTTTGCACAAATACGCCGCAAAAATTCGGCGTGGCCTCGGGCCGCATCCTTTTGCAAGGGGCGGTCGTGCGCGTGGACCCGGAATCGGGCCGCGCGCTCTCCATCGAGCGAGTCTCCGAGCCGTTGCCCTGATGCCCAAGTCCATCTCATCGCAGTGGGATTTTAGCGGCGAACTCTTTCCGCCCCAGGTCAGCCGCCGGGTTTTCTCCGTCCGGGAATTGACGATTGACATCCGCCGCCTGCTCGAGAAACAGTTCGGCCAGATTTGGGTCGCGGGGGAGATCACCAATTGCCGAATCCAGTCCTCGGGCCACATTTATTTCACCCTCAAAGACGCCGCCGCGCAAATCAGTTGCGTGATTTTCCGCGGCGATCCGGTGGCCGAGCGCGCCGCCGTCCAGGATGGGCGGCAGGTGGTTTTGAAAGGCGAACTGACGGTGTATGAGCCTCGCGGCCAATATCAATTGCGCGTGCTGGTGGTGGAGTTGCAAGGCGTCGGCGCGCTCCAGGCCGCCTTCGAAAAGCTCAAGCTCAAGCTCGCCGCCGAAGGCCTTTTCGCTTCCGAACGAAAAAGGCCGCTGCCGCGTTTTCCGCGGCGCATCGGTTTGGCGACTTCTCCGACCGGCGCGGCGATTCGCGATGTCCTGCACGTTTTGCAGCGCCGCCATCCTGGGCTGGAGATCATCCTCGCCCCCTGCGCGGTGCAGGGCGCCGCCGCCGCCGCGGAAATTGCCGCCAGCGTCGCTTTGCTCAACCAGTGGTCCCGGCTGCCGGGGCGCGCCCTGGATATTATACTTGTCACTCGCGGCGGGGGCAGCCTGGAAGATTTGTGGGCGTTTAATGAAGAAGCCGTAGCCCGTGCCATTTTTCATTCCGCCGTGCCGGTCATTTCCGCCGTGGGACATGAAATCGATTTCACCATTAGCGATTTTGTCGCGGACTTCCGTGCCGCCACTCCCAGCGCCGCCGCGGAGATTTTGACGGAAGCCATCTTTTCCAGTTGCAAATGGGCCGCCCAAGCGGAGGGCCAGATGCGGGAAGTGCTCCGGCGCCGCCTCGCCGCGGAACAGCGTCATTGGCGTCAATTAGGCCAGCGTTTGCTGGCATTGCATCCGCGCCGGCAATTCAACCAGCGCCTGCAGCGCCTGGATGAACTTCAAACCATGCTCGCGCGCTGCGCGCGGCGCTCCTTGCAAAAGATGAAGCTCACGGCCGGCAATCTGGCCTCACGCCTCAGCCGGATGCGCCCCGGCCAGGCGCTGGCGCGACGCGGAGAATTGCTGCGGCAGGCGCAACGCCGCCTGCGCGAACAAGCTGGCCGCCAGCTTGAATCCCGCCGCCAGCATTGCGGCACGCTCGTCGCGCGGCTGCGGCTTCTCGGCCCGGAACAAGTGCTGGCGCGCGGCTACTCCATCACGCTCGACGAAGCCAGCGGCGAAATCATCCGCACCGCTGAGACCACCCAACCCGGCCAAAAGCTGCGCACCCGCCTTAAATCCGGCGAGGTGCGAAGCACCGTCTCTTAATCCGTTTGCCGTCTTTTCCAGCCGCGCACGTATTGGATGCTGAAGGTCGAGGGCAGGTCGCTGTCGTTGGGCATTCCGAACCATTCGGGCATGGTCTCGCTGTCAAAGATGAGATACAAGGGCTGGTGCCAATGAGTGTTCTGCACCTGGCGGACCAGGACGCCATCGACGTAATACTTGATGTCCTCCTTGTCCCATTCCAGGCCATACACATGGAAATCGGCGGCCAATTTCCAAGGTGCTTCCCAATGCGTGCCGACGGACCAGTGCTTCCGTTCCCCGGGCGTGGCAAAGACATGGAGGGTCATGTTGTCATCCTTTTCGTGCCCCGGAGTTTTGCCGCCGATCTCGAAGACGTCGATCTCCGTGGCCCAGTCGGGCGCGGAGTCTTGCTGGAACCAGAAGGAGCTGGACCCGGCTGAATTCATGGGACGAGCTTTGACTTCGAAATAGCCGTAGCAGGTGCGGTCTTTCGAATGGAGAGCGGCCGAGGTGTAATCGTGATAGCCGGATTGACGGAACGGCTCAGGCACCGGCTCTTTGCGCATGGTCAGTTGGAGCTGTCCTCCCGAGACGGTGACGTTTTCCGCTTTAAACGGCGCGGGCGGGCGGCCTTCCCACCACTCCAGGTTGCGAACCCATTTGTTGGTATCCAGAAAGCCGCGATCGAACTCATCGCTCATTGGCTCATACTTTGCCCAGAGCCCTGCTTCCCGCTGATGGGAGAGGGGCAGGCTTTCACTCAGGCGAGTTGGAATCTCGCCCAACGGGCCTACGCGAGTCCACTGGTTGACATTCTTGTCGCCAGCCTGCAGCGCTTCGCAGCGGTAATTCCATCGCCGGTTTGGCGCGCTGTCGCCATTGACGCCGAATTGCGAAATGTCATCGAAGCCTTGAATGTTGTCAGCCCAATGGAAGTCAAAGGCAGGCTCGCTATTGGTCTGGCCAAGCAGCGCCCGTGGGACAGCGAGTTCCAGCCCGTTGCCATTGACACGATAGGGAACCTGGCCCACGGTTTCCCAACTCCCAGAGCGCCAGGCTTTGACAGTCGTTGTCTGGTCTCCCGTCACTTCTAAATTTACGAGATAGTCGTAGCCGAACCAGCCCGTCGCGGCATCGCGGTCGGTGTCCAGGAACAGCAGCATCCAATTTGTATCGGTCCGGGGCGTGATCTTCGCCAGCGTCCGGACGTAGAAATACAGATTCGTCGCATCGTACGCGCACTTGCACATCACGAAATCGTTCCGCCCGGTATCGTTGCGATACACCAGGCTGCCGACGCCTTTATGGTCACGGTGGACCGTATCCCCGATGGTGTCGCGAAACTCGGGTTTCACATCTTTCCAATCATCAAACGCGCCGTCGATCACGATGCGGCTTGGACCCAGGGCCAAGGGCCGTTCGCGCACGCCTTTGTATTTCCTGACCCAGCTCGCCAGTTGATAATAGTAATTGTCGCCGTGACCGCCACGCATCGGCTCACAATCGCGGCTGTATTCCTGGGTGTACTCATCGACAAACAAGCCGCCGGGATAATAGCAATCCGCGTCGGAATAATGGCTCCAGTTCGTGTAGCGGCCGGCGATCCACTCGTTCCAGCCGGTGACAAATATAAATTTTGGGTCCTTCTCCAAGGCGCGCCGCCATTGTTCGTCGAAATTCAGTCCCAACTCCACTGCCTTCGGGCGGAGGTCGCGCTTTCCGTCATGCCAGCTTCTACCCATCGCGCCGGCTTGGTCGCTCATAGGGGCCGGTCCCGGCGTGTTGCGCAAGGCATTCTGCGCCACACCCACGCTCATTTGCTCGTTTTCTCCCTGGGCGTTCGTAAAAACGTGTTGCGGATACACTTCCAGCCAGCTCCATTGGTCCGCACCAGAGGGTCCAATCCAGTAATCGGGCATCGGGCGGCGAAAGGTGAAGAAAGCGAGCGTTTCAGGGTCCTTGATGAATTGCTTGTCGGCCAGCAAGAGCGGCTTGCCTTCCCAGAGAAACCACAGCTCTTTCCACAAGCCAGGCTTGTAGAGGTCGCGCCAGAGCTGGTCCGTGATCGGCTGCGGATCCCCAAACGGAGCGATGAGAGCAATCTTCGGCGTGCGCAGACCTTGCTGCCGCATGGACGCGTATTCGCGGCACAAGGCCTCGTATTCATCCTTCCAGGTGAAAGGTGGGTTGGTGGTATCGAAGAGGATGACATCGATCCCGGCGTCGGCCAGCATGCTGGCGTGCTTGCGAATAACGAACGGGTCGGTCATGAGATAATAGCCCAATTCCGGTTCCCCCCAATAAGAGGGCGCCCCGTTTTCTGGCCAATGAACGATGCCGTTGCTCTCTGCCGCGAGGGTTTTGGTGTTGTCATTGGGGCCGTCTGAGTGCGGCAGATGCCATGTCCAATAGAAGATTCCCACCCACCTGTCCTTTCTTGGCGGGCCACACTCGTTTAAACCTGGCAGCGCGCGCCCGGCTCCATCCGTGGCCACCCAGGTATCGGCGAAAACATCAGAACCCAGATACGGTTCGGCGTGGTATTCGTCCGCGCGCGCCGTCCAGCTAAAGGCGAGTGCCAGCAAAATGGCCAGGATGCCTGCGGCCGGTTCGCTGCTGCTAGCGCGGCCCTTGACCGTCCGCGCCGCGATGTTCATCCCGCGTGTCCATGTATCACCCATATTCGTTCCGGGATCATAAAATCAAAAACGGCAATTGAAAGCTGATCCCGTCAATCTGCATGGATACGGCTTAACCTTCCTTCTGCTTTCCATAGAGTCCGACAAAGCGCCCCGAGCTGGTTTCAACAATCGGCATTTCCTCCAATTGCTCCGCTTTCAGTTCGCGGTCCATTTCGCCGGATGAAATGGACGCAGGCAGCGTCTTGGCCTCGGTCGCCAGATCATCCGCGCTCGCGGTCTGCAATGGACGGGCAAAGGTTTCGGCTTCCATCGCGCGGTCCACTGAGATTTGCCCCACCAGCGTGCCGTCTTCATCTACCGCGTAAAGCGGCATGTTCTTCTCTCGGAACGGCAATAATCGCTTCAAGACTTCCGCGTACGGCGCGGCTGCTGAAATGACTCTGGGATCATTCATTTCCGCGGCCGTGGATTTTCCCAAGTGAATCCGCACCGAATAAATCGAGCGCGCCTCAAAATACCGTCCCGCCAGCGTGGCTATGGCGACGGTCAGCATCAGGGGAACGGCCAGCACGGTGACGTGATTGATCAGCTCAAACGTCAATACTAACGCCGAGACGGGCCCTTTCGTGCTCGCGGCCAAAACCGCCGCCGCTCCAAAAATCGCGTAGGCCGCCGCGGGCGGCCCGGCAAAGAGCTGGCTCCAAAGATGCCCAAACAATCCACCCAACAGCGCGCCCGCCGTCATGGATGGCGTAAAAAGCCCGCCTGGAGTTCCCGCCCCCAGGCAGGAGACCGTCGCCAGCACCCGCGGAATCGGCAGAATCGCCAGCAGCGGCAAACTGATCTGGTCCAGAAAAGTCAATTGCACCACGCCTTTTCCGTTGCCGAGAAGCTGCGGATAAACTACGGAGGCCAGCCCCAGGCCGGCAAAAACAAGAATGGGCGTCAGGAGGATCCATTTCCCCTTCGGTCTCCGTGTGTCCGCCCACCCGATTGCTTTGACAAAAAGTATGGAGAAGAAGCCCGCCAGCAATCCCAGCGCCACCCCTTCCGCCAGGAAACTGGGCGAAAAGGAGTAGGCTGGCACGTCATAGGTCGGCTGATTAGGGAGGAACAGATACGAGACCGCTACCGCAATGACCGAAACAACCAGGGCCGGCAGCACCAGCGGCAAGGACAACTGCCCCAACAGCACTTCCAGCGCAAAAAGCGCCCCGCCCACTGGCACGTTATAGACTGCGGCCATTCCGGCGCCCGCGCCGCAGGCGACCAGCAACCGTCGTTGCGAGGAGCAGAGCCCGACCCGCTGCGCCAGCAGGCTGGCAATGGCTGCACCCGTCTGTTTCGGCGCCGATTCCCTTCCCACCGCCGCTCCAAAACCAACTGCCAGGATCGAGACTACGCCAGTGCTGATCGTGCGCCAAAACGGAATCTTCCCGGAACGAAACCAAATCGCCGCCGCCACTTCGCCGCCATGTCCGCCCGTCAGACGGCGAAACGTCACGCGCGACGCTCCTACCATGACACCAGTCAAGAGGAGAACCAGGACACGCCGCGAGGCCGAACAGTGCGAGACAGCCGTCAGGAAGTCTCCGGTTTTATAAGACCATGCCAGGTGTTGCGCGGCCCGAAGCAAGGCCATCAGCGTTCCGCCCCCAAGGCCGGCCCCCACGCCCGTTAAGATCGCCATCCCCCAAAATCTCACCGGAAACCCAAACGAATTATCGTACCCAAAAACGTTCGGTTGAGCATCAGAGTTACTTTTTGGCACAGGGCAGACCCATCTAAATCTCGAGGCAGGGTCGCCTCGCCGAGGCGACCGCGGACCGCTCGGCGAGCGGTCCCTGCCATCGCAATAAAAAGTAAGAAGAGTAAGAAGTGTAAGAAGCGCTTAGCCGCCGGCATTAACCGCTCAAACCGGACTCGAAATCGCGCCAGCAGTGCGGGGACGCACCCCGCGAACCGGGTTTGCCCGCAAACTCATCCAACCAGCGATGAACCTCTTCAAACGGCTTACCCAGAACAGTTGTTGCTTCGTTGCTTCCGCACAGTTCTCTCTTTGAGGGAGGGCATGGATTTACCGAGAAGCTCCAGAGGTGGAAACAAGGTACATTTCCAGTCGTGGGCCTTTTTTTTCCAACCCTCTTTTCACCGGGCTGCCACGATGCTCGAAAGGACAGATACATCGGAAGCCGCTGACCTACACCGCTCGCGCCTCCACTCTACTAGACCTCAATCTCTTCCGGTCCCGTCTTCCATCTGCATGGTTGGCTGAGAAAGCGGCATCATGGAAGGGAAAGCTCCCCTCGCTCAACTACTTGCCGCCCACATAAATGACCCCTTCCTTCATCACCAATATCGGGTGCTCCGTGGTCTTGATGTTGAGCAGCGGATTGCCGGGAACAGCCACGATATCGGCATACTTCCCCGGCTGAAGCGTTCCGGTTTGATCAGAGACGCCGAGCAAGTCGGCCCCGTTCGCCGTCGCCGCCAGCAGCGCCTGGGCTGGCGCCATCCCATTAGTCACCATCAGCGAAAACTCCCGTGCGTTCAACCCATGCGGCTCGACACACGCATCCGTGCCCATGGCAATCGGAACCCCAATTTTGACGGCATGCTGGAACATCTTTTGGATCTGTGCGGACGCTGCGCGAGCCTTTTCCGCAATGACCGGCGGTAAAGTGCCGGCCTTCTCGCCCACCCAATAGCCCGCGAAAATCGTCGGCACCAAATACACATGCTTGTCCTTCATTTCCTGCAGCGTGTCGTCCTGCAGGAAGGTGCCGTGCTCGATGGAGTCCACGCCGGCGGCAATGGCCATTTTGGCCGCCAGGTCGCCGTGGCAGTGGGCGGCTACCTTGCGTTTCCAGGCATGGGCTTCGGACACGATGGCGTTCATTTCCTCCTGCGTCAGTTCAGGTGTGTCCACGGGATCGGAAAGAGAAAGAACCCCGCCCGACGGCATGAACTTAATGACATCAGCGCCATATTTGATCTGGTACCGCACCGCCGCCCGGCATTCAGCGGGGCCGTTGCACACCCCCTGGATGGGACCCGCCGGGGCCACGCGCTGGGTTGGAATGGGGTCCTGATCAGCGTGGCCGCCGGTCGATCCGATCGCGTAATTCGCCACCAGCATTCGCGGACCCTGAATCTGCCCCGCTTTGATCGCGTTTCTCAATCCCAGCGAGATATAGTCACTCGAACCGAGATCGCGGACCGTCGTGACACCGGCCTCGAGGATGACCTTGGCATAATGCGCGCCGTACAGCGCCTGCTCGGCCGGGAAGCGCATGATCTCGTAGTACCAATCTTCATACCATTTGTCACTCATCTCGAACGACAAATGAACATGGGCATCAATAAATCCGGGCAGCAAGGTGGCATCGCCAAGCTCAATGACCTGCGCCCCTTCGGGAATCTTGGCCTCGCTGCCGACAGCCTGGATTTTTGCGCCCGCGATCACGACGACTCCCGGCCCCTCCAATTTCCCGGAGACCGAATCGAAAATGTGCGCGGCCTTTAAGACGATCGGACGGGGCGCACTGTGTACTTCATCCGCCAAGCCCGCACCGGCGAAAATCATCGCCACCAAACCAATAACAATAAGCCAACAACTCGCTAATTTCCAACGCATCATCTGGCAATCCCTTCGTGTGATTGTTTAAGCCGGCGCATAAATTGCGGACGACTTTGGGCCTGTACATGGCGAATTGCTGATCACGCCGCGATCGGGAGCTAAATGAGGCCATGGCAGTGGCTTTGCAGCGGTAATTGGCAATGTTGGGCTATCTAATCTAACCTACATTCCGTGGGTTGGGAGGGGTAGTTTCGGATTTTTTCTTCGCGCTGTAATCACGGAATGTTAGGGTCAGATTTTGTCCATCGTTGTGCTGGCCTGAAGCGCTGCCAAGGAAGTCTTTTCAAGCCGACGGCATAGCTTGCGAAGCATTCGGTTGTTGCCGATCCAGGCTTTGACGAGCTTGGCCGATTCAGGGTCCAGATTAAGGTTGACGGTCTTGCCCCCGATTTTCCGCGTCCATTGGTCGTAGGGACCGTGCAGGATCCCTTTGGTCATACAGCGGCAGTTGGGTTTTCCGCATTGGTAGTGGCGCCGTTGAACCGTCCCAGGAAGGACGTAACCCAGCGCCTGCATTTGCGCTTTGATGGCCTCAAAATCCTGGCCCAACCTGGCCAGTTTGGCTTCGGCAGCCGTCCTCTTTTTTTTATCCCCGGGGGTTGACATAATCGTTTATCTGCGGTAATAATACCGCAGATATGACGCAAGTCAAGGCCCAATGACCCCGTTGAGCCAGCGAAAAATGTGCCTCTGTCCCGCCTGGACGGGCTTCCCCCCTATGATTATTCAACCCAGTTGGTGCCCCGGCACCCACCTCCGCAAATTCGTCCTCGGCTCTCATCCGATCATCGAACACTATCTGCAAAAGCTCCGCATCGGCGAATTGATCGCCACCTACATCGCGCAGGACCATCGCACCAAGCTGCCGATGGAGCGAACGCTCTGCCTGCTGATCCATAACATCTTAACCACACCCCTGCCGATGTACGCCCTGGCCGACTGGCTGGCGCCCTTAGACGAACAGTGCTTGGGACTGGAACCGGAGCAAGTGGCTTGCGTTCATGATGACCGCGCCGGCCAAGCCTTGGAACGCTTTTATCACGGCCGCCACAAGGACGTCTTCTTCCACCTGGCTTTGCGCGCCATCAAAACCTTTGGGCTGCAATGCGGGCAGATCCATCAAGACACCACCACCGTGACCTTCACTGGCCGCTACGCCGGTTGGCAGGTGCCCGAAGATCTGACCCACGGCCACAACAAGGATCATCGACCGCACCTCCTATGCTGCGCGCAGCATAGGAGGTCATATGCTGCGGTGGAAATATGTTGCGCGGAGTGAAAAAGTCTATGCCTATCCGCTTGATTGACAAACGGTCCGTCGGCGAGACGCCGACGGGGGCGACCGAGACGGTACCGAGACGGTCGCGCTCATGCGCTTGAGAATGAGCGTGCATCGGAGGGTGGAAGTCCCTCTGTGGCGGTGCTTCCCGCCACGAGTGGAAAGTAACTGCGTCTTGGCGACAAGGCGTGGAGAGCAACTGGAAACGAAAGGATAGTC
>JBKQWF010000303.1:0-10115 GCA_052139695.1 Limisphaerales bacterium | reverse complement strand
ATTTGGGCGTCGCGGCGCCCCGCCCTCCCGGGTGGGGCGTGCGCCGCGAGTCCCTGAATATATGAGAGATAATTTGACGACATTTTCGCGCTAAGAACCCTAAATCACGTGAAACTCACTGACCTGCGCGGCATTTTGCAGTACATCCCGCGTTTTCGCGAAAAGATCTTCGTCATCAGCATCGATGGCGCGATTGTGACCAGCGAAAACTTCGGCAACATCCTGTTGGATGTCGCCCTGCTGCGTTCGTTGAATATCAAGGTCCTGCTCGTCCACGGCGCGGCCGCTCAAATTCAAATCCTGGCCCAGGAGCAGAACATCCAGCCTTCCGATCTGGAAGGCAGCGGCATTACCGACGCTCCGACGCTCAAGCTCGCTCTGACCGCGGCTAACCGGCTCTCGCACGAAATCCTGGAAGGTCTGAGCGCGAACGATCTGCGGGCCGCCACGGGCAACGCCATCATCGCCCATCCCATGGGCATCATTCACGGCCAGGACCATCTTTTTACCGGCAAGGTCGAGCGTATCGATGTGGAGATGCTGCAAGGCTTGCTCGCCCAAGGCATCGTCCCGGTCGTGCCGCCGCTCGGTTTCGACGGCGACGGCAAGACTTACCGGGTTAATTCCGACGCGGTGGCCCTCGAAGTCGCGCGCGCCCTCAGCGCTACCAAGCTCATTTACGTCACGACCATGGACGGCTTGCTTTACGGCGGACGGCTTATCCAGCAAATCCTCGTCGCCGATCTGGACGATCTGCTGAGCCATAACAGAACCGCCTTTGCGCCGGAAGCACTGTCCAAAGCGCGCAACGCCGCCGCCGCCTGCCAGGCCGGCGTGGCCCGCGTCCACATCATCAATGGCCGGGTCGATGAGGCGCTCTTGACCGAAGTGTTTTCCAACGAAGGCATCGGCACGCTGGTTTATGCCAATGAATACCAGCAAATCCGCCGCGCGCTGAAGAAGGATGTCCGGGCGATATTATCCTTGACTAAGAACTCGGTGGCGAGCGAGGAATTGGTCCGGCGCACCCGGCCCACCATCGAAAAATCGCTCAACGATTTTTATATCTTTGAAACGGACAAGAACCCGGTCGCTTGCGTGGCGATTCATCAATTGGACCCCACCAAGAGCGAGCTGGCCTGCCTTTATGTCAGCCCCTCGCACGAAAACCAGGGCATCGGGCGCAAGCTCATTGCCTTTGCCGAAGCCAGGGCGCGGGAAATGGGTTGCACGGATTTGGTGACGCTTTCCACCCAGGCCTTCACTTATTTTCAGTCCAAAGGCAGATTCGCCGAGGGCACGCCGGAAGATTTGCCGCCGGCGCGCCGGGAAAAATACGAACAGAGCGGGCGCAATTCCAAAATCCTTGTCAAGAAGCTCGCGCCCAAATGAACCCCCGCCGCGCTCCTTTTCCCGCTGCCGCGGCGCGGGCCTGCGTTCGTCATGGCGTCCGGCCGACCCGCTATTTTCTGACCGTCAACATCGCCCGGCAAACGGCCACCCTGTTTGAGCGCCGGCAAGGCGTCTATCAGGCGCAGAAAACCTTTCGCTGCTCCACTGCGCGACTTGGTGTTGGCGAACAGTCCGGCTCGAAAAAGACCCCCCGAGGCCTGCATCGCGTTGCCGAAAAAGTCGGCGGCGGCTGGCCCGTCGGCGCGGCCTTCAAAAGCCGGCGGCTCATCGGATTCACCTGGCAAGGCTGCCCCTTCGCGCCCATTGCCCACCGTATTCTATGGCTGGAAGGGTTGGAACCGGGATGGAATCGCGGGGGCGAAGTGGATTCGTATCGCCGTTACATTTACATTCACGGCACGGGCAACGAAACTACCTTGGGCCGTCCGGATTCCAGCGGTTGTGTGCAATTATCCGCCGACGATTTGCTGCCGCTTTACGACCGATTGCCAGTCGGCACTCTGGTCTGGATCGCCGAAGGGGCGAATAAATTCCAATGAGCGACCATGTAACACATTCGCAAAACGTCCGCGCTATCTCGAAGCGCCTGTGGTCCACTCCTTTGGCGGACTGCTCAATCCCTTTTGTGCGGATGCAACAGCTCTGGGATATGGCAGCGGGACTTCCGTGCAAGAAGGTGAGGGTGAACGAGCTCAACGCCCTTGACGAGGTCCGCTGGTTCAGTGAGCGCATGCAGAAGCTGCCAACCTGCCGGGCTGTCGCGGAGCACGCGCGGGATATTTATGAGGCGGATTTCCGCTTTCCCATCATCCTGTCACCGTCAGGGGTCGTCCTCGATGGGATGCACCGACTCTGTAAAGCGTTCCTGCAAGGCGTGGAAGAAATCGACGCTGTGCAATTGCCGACAATGCCGCCGTATCGTTGGCGGTTGCTGCCGAACGGGGAAGAAATAGAGTTTACTGATGACGCATAGTGCATCCTCCGAAATAGATAAAGCCATCTCAGCCGCGTTGAGGGAAGCGAAGTAACTGTTTTTTGAATGACCGCTGTGACCGCCGAGGGTGGTTTGACAATGGGTGGCTGCGTTGTATCCTTTTGGACATCTATGAAAACGTATTGTCACCGCCTCTGCTGCTTGACCGCCGCTGCCATGGTCGCCGCCGCGCTGCCCCTTTTGGCCAACGCCCTCCCGCTCATGGTCGGGGACAAGGCTCCCGAATTCGCCGGCCATGACCAGGACGGCCACAAATGGAAGCTCAAGAGCCAGCTCGGCAAAGAAGTCGTGCTCCTCTACTTTTATCCCAAGGACGACACCCGCGGCTGCACCGCCGAAGCCTGCGGTTTGCGCGACAAAATGTTTAACTTCAAACAGGAAGGTGTCACCGTCATCGGCGTCAGCCGCGATTCCGCCAAAAGCCACAAAGAGTTCATTTTCAAATACGACCTGAATTTTCCGTTGCTTGCCGACACTTCCGGGGACATTGCCAAGGCCTACGGCGCGCAGATGGGAGACAATGACAAAATGGATCGCCGGGTCAGTTTCCTCATCGGCCTGGACGGACGCATCGTTCACATTACCGATTCGCCGGATCCAGCCGTCCACCTTCGCGAAATGCAGGCCGCCATCACGCGCGTGCAAACCAAAAACGCCCTTTAGCCGGCACGGTCGCGCTCCCCGATCTCAACTGGATCGTCCCTGCTCCCGCGCCGTAATCCAGCCGCCTCCCACGACTAGATCGCCGTCGTAGAAAACACACGCCTGCCCCGGCGTGATGGCGCGTTGCGGCACGTGCAACTTGACCCTGGCTGTGCCGTCAGCCTTTGGCCAAATTGACGCCGGCGTGCCGGGATGATTGTAGCGGATTTTGGCTGTCACTTGCATTTCCGGCGGCGCGGTGTCAAATGGAATCCAGTTGCAACGCTCCACCGCGAACTCATCCCGGTCCAGCGCCGTATCGTCCCCGACGACAACGCGGTTGCGCGCCGCATCAATTTCGATGACATAGAGCGGCTTGGGCGAAGACAGGCCCAAACCCTTGCGTTGCCCGATGGTGAACAGTTCCACCCCTTCATGCCGTCCCAGCACTTGTCCGCGCAAATCGACAATTTCCCCAAAGTGCGGCTGCCTCAGCTTGGCGGCCGTGAGAAACTTGCCGTAATCATTGTCCGGCACGAAGCAGATTTCCATGCTCTCTTCCTTGTCCGCTGTTTTTAATTGACACTCGCGCGCCACCTGCCGCGTGTCCTGCTTGGACTTTTCGCCGAGAGGAAAAAGGGCGCGCCCCAGTTGGCTCTGCCGCAATGAAAAGAGAAAATAACTTTGGTCTTTCCGCGGGTCCCGCCCCTTTTTCAACAGCACTCGTCCGTCCTCCGTTCGTTTTTCCAAGCGTGCAAAATGCCCGGTGGCAACGAACTCGCCGCCCAATTGCCGCGCGCGCTCCAGCAAGGCCCCGAACTTGAGCTTTTCATTGCACATCACACAGGGATTGGGCGTGCGCCCCGCCTTGTACTCCTCCGCGAAATAAGCGATGACCTGCTTCTGGAAAGCGTCCGCCTCATCGATCAGGTAATAGGGAATCCCCAGCTTATGGCAGACGGCGCGAGCATCCGTCACCGCCTGCGGACCGCAGCATTTGTCCTCGGCGCGGGAGACGCAATCCTGCGGCCAAAGCTTGAGGGTGATTCCCACCACGTCGTAGCCCTGTTCCAAAAGCAAAGCCGCCGCCGCGGACGAATCGACGCCGCCGCTCATCCCCACAATAACCCGCGTTTTTGGTGTGGCCGACATTAATTAAAGCAAGATACGGGCGCGACGGTTCCCTGTAAACCTATGAAATCGCACGCCCCTCACTCAGGTCCGTCATATCCCCCGCCGCCGGGTTAAAATGCCACGGCGGAGTGTCTGATTTCGGTCGTGAGCATTTCAAGTTCTCGTCTATCCTTGAAAACTGCTGGCATTTCCGGGAGGCTATTCCCGTGGGCCTGTAGCTCAACGGTTAGAGCAGAGCACTCATAATGCTTTGGTTCTCGGTTCGAATCCGAGCAGGCCCACCAATCATTTCAACAAGCAGGCCACATAGCGACCTCTCCGTAACCAACCTTCCCGGATAAGTCCCGGACAGCCCTTGCCGCGGGTCATGGCCAAGGGTGGTGGGGCTGGGGAGGCGCACGGCGAAGGATGATGCGCACCGGGCGCTCCGGCTCATGCGCCTCACTCACCACGGTGATCACAATGCGCTCCACCCAGGAGTAGCGGGCCAGCGCTTCAATCTCGGCCTCGCGGCTGGCAAAGCAACGCTCATGGCCCTCTTCGCTAAGAAGGCGGAAACCCTCGAAATCGCCAAAGCGGTCGTACACCACGCCGTTCACCTTGCCAGTAACCTCGTGGCACTTCCCGACACCGTCGCCCTCCCCGCCGAGCGGAGGTGACCCATAGGTGCCCCAAGGCGAGGGCTTGATCTTTTCGGGGTTGCCGCCTAGCCCAAAGACCCGTCCCTCGCTCACGCCGATGTAACGCTCCAGCACGGGCACCCAGCGATTTGACGGTGCCATTTGGGACAGACGCCATTTCATGATCGCCAGCGTGTTCTCCTCGACTGGCAACATCACCTCGGCCGTGACCACCGGGACGCGCACGGCGAAAGTTCCCACGACATAGCGCCAGTTGCGCATGGTTTCACCCCGCGTCTCCCGCGCGCTTTCCGCCGTCACTGCCTCAATCTTCTGTTGGGGCGGGGGCGGTGGTGGAGGTGGCGGCGAGGCTGCCCGGCGTGTCGATATCCGTCGCACCGTGATGGTAAAGGTCTGGCCCACCTTCACCCACTCGACCAGGTTTACGGTGAACAAGCCGGCGAAATTTGCACCTGTTCCCGGCGGGATCGGCACGAAAGTGAACCCCGGTTGCACGAAGCATTGGATGGTGTGGGCATCCGTCACGGAGAGCTGATGAGTGGAGTAGAACTTTTGCGCCAGCGCCAGCACGTCAGGGGAGGCCACGGCAGGCCAGTAGATGTTGGCGATTGAGCCGACGGGCGTATTGCCCCAGGCGATCATCAGCTCGTCCGGATAGTCCTCCAACTGGCCGGTTCCCGGCGCAGGGCTGGGGCGCGCGTCGAAAGTCTGGGGGACGCGTTGAGCGGCGGGCGGCCCCGGATTGTCGGCCGTGGTGACCTGCAGATTCCGCTGGGCGAAGTTATTGGTATATTCGGGTCCTTGCGGCTCATCCGCCGCCGTCGGCATGGGCGCGTCGTCATAGACCAGTTGCGCCACCAGACAGCAATGCGTGCTCGGCAAGAGGCTCGACACGGGGGTTGGGAACGTGCCGATGGTGATGGTGTTTCCCAGGGGATTGACGTTCAGATAGCAGCCATAATAGGCGTATCTCTGGCCGGTGGGCCCCAGATTGACAGGCTGATTGTTGACGCTGGTGGACGTTTTAGAATAGTCGTTGTTAGCCTTGTAGTCACTATTGCTCTCATAATTGCCGGTGGCAAAGAACGGGATCGTGACTTCGTCCACGCCCAGCTGCGGCGCCAGTGGCTGGCCAGCGCTGTCGGTTGTTGATGGATAAGTCTGCGGCTGAAAGTCGGTATCGCTCGTCTGCGAGGCGAACAAACGGAACAACACCCGCACATTCGCCACCGAGGACTGATTGGGGAAGCCGTCGATGCGGACGCGAGCGACGGCGAAGGCGTAGTTGGCGAACGGTTTGTTGGGGTCGCCTGGATTGAAGGTAAAGGGCGTCACCATCGAATCGGCGCCCAGCGCGTCGGTTTGGTCGGGGAAGGTCGAGAACACGTCCCCGCCCGAGGGGTCGTTGTAGGAGCTGCTGTTGAGCTTATTCAGCAGGTTCTGGATGTACGTGTAAGCTGCCTTCGAGTCCCAATTGTAATTGTTCGCCGGTTGGAGCTTTACCCCCATGATCGGCGTGGCATTGTTCCCCGGTGTGACGGTGAAGACGCGCAAGTCCTGGCTCAGGTAGAAATCCCCGTTGTTGGCGAAGTTGCCAAAATAGGGAGCCGCCCCGGGATCTAGCATCAGAATTGTTTCCGCGGGTGGCAATGCCTGCCCATTGACGGTGAACGATGAAGCTATCAGGAGGCACTGCGTCGGCGTCACCGTGCCCGGGTCTGGGAAGATGCCGCCCTGCGAAACGCTATTGTAAACAGTGGTCCCAATGAAAGAGACGGTGCAGGGGAAGAACACGCGCTGGGCCGTGTCCATGGCGTTGGGGTTCTCTGGCATGGCCGAGCCCGGGACCACGCTTACATGGGGAAGCGCTGCCTGAACACTGGGCAGGCCGGTGGCCGCGACCGCATTCGCCACCTCGTTGGGCGAAAAGCCCTCCACCACCAGCCACATCGGTGTCGGATTGGAATACAAGGCATTCTGTATCACCTCGTTCTGGCCGTACGATCCCTTGTTCACCTGGAAGTAGTATTGCGGGTTGGGCAGCGCCGCCTTGATGCCGTTGAGGAGCTTCGTTCCGTCGATGCTCCCAAAGCCCGTGCAGGCATTCCAGCCCAGACCGGCACCCGCCGGATAACCGGTTACTCCATTGTAGCTGTTATTCGTTGGTCCCTGCCCTGCAGGCAAGGGGACAGTCCGGCAAACCGAGGTGCCCACTGTGCAGAGAGCGTAGAGCGTGGGATTCAGGAAACCGACGTTCGCGCCGAGCGTTTCGTTGATTCGCGCCACCAGGCCGGCGTAGAGAGGAGCGACGGCGCTGGTCCCGCCCTCCAGCAAAGTCAAAGGAGGTTCCCCTTCTGGGGTCACGGTCATGTAATAACCGCTATTTTGGCTGGCATTCCCCGCCACGTCAGGGACGCCGCGGCCAGGGTTTCCAGTGCCGTTTTGTGTTGGCAGGTTGATAATCCCGGCTTGGTAAGGAGGCACGGGGAAAAGAGCGCTTACCCCTCCACCGGTGGCCCCGGCAAACGTTTGTCCGGTAGAAGGGTTGGTCCACGTGTCGTTCCAAACATATTCGTCAAAGCCGGAAGCGCTGAGATTGCCGATCGTCGTGCCTCCGCACGTCAACAAATAAGGGTCGCTGGCGGGGTATATGGTTTGCGCCTGCGTCGGGTTATCAACGTACGCTCCGGTGTCCCCGCTGCCCGTCAATACCGTGATTCCCAAATTCGCCGCTTCCTGGAAGAGGGTGTCCATCTGCGCGTACTCTTGCGGCGATATATCATCGGTCTCGTCGTCCGCCGACCAAACATAGCAAATAAAAAGGATGCCCGGGACCGGGTCTCCCGCCGCGGGATGAATCATACTTTGCAGTGTGTCGATGACGTCAGACGCCGCCGGGCCTTGGCAGATATACGCGACAATTGAGGCTTGTGGAGCGATGGCCGCGGCAATTGTAAGATCAATGATCGTCTCGATATCAGAGATCCCGGAATTCGATCCCGGCGGAAACGCCGTGGGCGCGGGCGGAACCGGGGACACTCCCCAGTTCTTCAGGGTTGCTGAGACATCGCTGGGATTGAAGCCATAACCCTGATCTTGCCAGGTCCCGATGGTCTGTCCCAGTCCGGTTCCAGGCGGAAAATGATACAAATTGGCCACCTGAACAGGGGTGAGAGGGTTAGTGCTGCCCGGATCCGCGCCTCCCAGCCGCCGGGTCGGGACGGGACGATTGTCCAGCCCGATAACCGCTTCCACAATGCCCGCAAGAGCGGCGGGCACTCCGACGGCTCCGTCAAATCCCCGGTACTTGCCGCGCGCCGACTCATAATAATGCAACCTGACCGCAAAAGCGGAGTTCATCCGCGCGACCGTGCCGCGCGCCATCACCCGCCGGCGGCTTCGATTCGATTCCACCACTTCCAGGCCGTGGGATCGGCAGAACTCTCCCACGGCATCCAAGTCCTCCTGGGCCGCCCCATGGGCTTCCTCGAATTCTTGTCGCGAGAGCCGTTTCCGGGAACGAAGGGGGACTTTTTGGAAGTCATTGAGGTCTTTTAACGGCGGTCCGCCCGGACGACGCCTCACGGTCAGGTGAACGGTGACAATCTCCGCGGCGCTCGCCTCTTTCAGTTGTCTCGTTGCTGGCTTAGGGGGGCGCTCGCTGCCGGCCAGTGTGTGGTATTTGAGGGGAACCTGCTTCTTGGCATTTTTCTTGGTGGTTTTTGGCATAAGCCTCCTTCAGGTTCGTGCTTTTTTCGATGGAATCGCCTTTTAAAAACTCACCGCACACAGCATTGATGCGGGTATCGCAGGAGGACGGAACCCCCGTTCGCGCTCCATAGGCGTGTTGAGATGGTGGCTGTTTGTTGGCTTCAAGCCCTCAGCCTACTTTTCGTTTTCCGGATTGTCCAGCTTTTTGTGTAGTCAGACACCGACCCCATCGACCCGCCAACATGGGCCCAGTTTACCCTCCTTGGGTCACGCGTCGTCGTGATTTCTAAAAAAATGCGCCATGGCCAGCTTCCTTCCCTCCGCGATTGAGTTAACGAGACGTCGTCGTTCGCGTGAGGACAATGGCTTGAACTCGCGCGCCAAGGCGGCATTGGCTTCGATATGGCCGAGTTGTGGCATGCCGACGCTGGCCAGACTGATGGGCAATGATAATGTATAGGCCAGCAACTTCTCTGCCGGTGCGGCGTTGAGCAATTGTTCCTGACCGAAAACCTTCATCCCGATCACCCCCATTTTCTTCCGGATGGCGACCGGCAGGGCGGTCTTTTCGAAACCGTGCTCTCCCGCCGGTGCGATTTTCATCCCGCTCGGCTCATCGGCCATCGTGGCCAGTCCCGCGTTGAGGGCCATTTGCGTGCAGTCGAAATCGTGGCGTTCGAGTGCGGTTTGCAATGCGGCGGGATTGGCATGACAGGTGATGCCGATAGCCCGAGTCATCTTCTGTTGGCGCGCTTCGTAAAGGGCCTCAAGGATCCCGCCCTTGGCTTCGATGGCGGCCAGGTCCTGCGAGCTCTTCAGGTCATGAATGTGGAGCACATCAAGATGGTCCGTCCTGAGCCGCTTGAGGCTCAACTCGATCTGACGCCTGCCCTCATCCGCGGTCCGCGCCGAAAGCTTCGTCGCCAACGTTACTTCTTTCCGTCGAGTGGCCATGACGCGTCCGATCCGTTCTTCGCTCTGGCCATTCCCGTAGGCGTGGGCCGTATCGATGTAGCAAATGCCAAGGTCGATCGCCCGGTTGAGCGCCTCCAAAGCTCTGTCCTCGTCTTGGTACATGAGGAATCGGCTGCCCGAGCCAAAGCCGAGGATGGGGACTTGGATTCTGGTCCGGCCCAGAAGACGGGTGGGTAAGCGCTTGAGTTGCAGTGCGGCCAGCGCAGGGCTGGCGACCAGTCCGGCCGCAACGGTTTCAAGAAACTGCCGACGATTCATGCGGCGCCCATCGTGGCGAGATTCTCCCAGACATCAAGAAAAACCAGATTGGGCTGCTTTGCCAACGCCCTCACACGATAAACTGGCCCTTCACGAGGGCGCTTGCCTTTCGGCTGGATTATGCTCCCGACCTTCTAACGGCCGGCGCTTGGGCGTTCACCGTGTAATTGAGCGCGCGGCAATTCGATAGCACTTGCATCACCATCAGCGTTTACGCTTTGTGAGGCGGACCCCATTCTTTAGACCACGAAGCGCGTAATTTAAGATGGACTCTTCCGGTCTGCTGTCATTTATAGTTATTGTTGTCTGCTGCTTCTTTCCGCGCTTCAAAGAACTTTCGAAAAGAG
>JBKQWF010000302.1:0-20183 GCA_052139695.1 Limisphaerales bacterium | reverse complement strand
CACCATTAAGCCTTCGGCTGATTCGGGGTTGGAAAGCTGCTGGTTGTCTAATCGGTTGACTTATGGTGGTCTCATCGGATAATGTTGTGGTGTGAGTTATCAACCGCAATTTAACATCACACCCGTTCTGCTGGCACGGGTGGAGCAGATTGCCGTGTTGCGCGAACGCATTCTCGCCGCCACGGTGGAAGTGCCATGGATTCCCGCGTTGCAGAAGGATACGCGAACGCGAAATACCCATTCCTCGACAGCCATCGAGGGCAATCCGCTCACCTTGGAACAAGTGCGGGCGGTGGAGGAAGGCCGGGAAATTCCCGCCGTCGCCACCCGCGCCAAACGGGAAGTCGTGAATTATTTCGCAGGGCTTCGTTTCGTCGAGAAGAATGCCGCCAAAAGTCCGATCACCCACGAGGAGGTTTTCCACCTGCATAAAATCATCGCGGCTGACGTGATGGATCAAGGCGCGGCGGGGCGTTACCGCACTATTGCGGTGCGTGTGGGGCGTTATTTGCCGCCACCAGCGGAAGACGTTTCCGGGTTAATGTTTGAATTCCTGGCGTGGTGGAACAAGGAGTCGGCCAAGCTGTCGCCGGTTTTGAGTTCGGCCATCGTGCATTATCGTTTTGAGGCCATCCACCCCTTTGCCGACGGCAACGGACGCTTGGGCCGGGCGCTGGCTTTGTGGGAGTTGTATCGGCGCGGCTTTGACACGCACCACATTTTTTCCGTGGATGAATTTTATTGGGAGGATCGCCCGCGATATTATGCGGCGCTGGATGCCGTGCGGCGCGAAGGGGAGGATTTGAGTGGCTGGCTGGAATACGCCGCCGAGGGGTTGCAACTGACACTGGAACGAGTCTGGGCGCGGGTGCAAAAATTCGCCGCCGGTTCCACGCGGGCAAAATTGGTGTTGCGCCCAAAGCAGGAGCAGTTATTGCAACTATTGCGGGACCATAAAAGCATGGAGCCAAGGGAAATTTGGGAGGCGCTCGGAGTGACCAAACAGGGCGCGATCAAGCTTATGCAGCCGTTGCTTGAGGCCGGATTGGTCCAGCGGGTCGGCACCAGGAAATCCGGCAGGTACATACTGGCATGAGGACATTTTACTACACAGTTAACTACACAGTCGAGCCAAGCCCGGCCAGTGGGTCTCATGTTCAAAGGATTTTCAAAAACTTGGCCTCATGTCTCAAAGTTGTCCCTTTTTTTGGGATTTTCGACTCCAAAGGTAGGATATATCCCATTGGAGGCGCTCAATTATTATTGACACTTGCAATAATTATTTTTGACAGAATTTTTAGCCGCAGTTTTTGACAAAAACGGGTGTGTAGTAAACCGTGTAGTAAAAGTACTAAATGGGTTCGTTTTTGTTAGGTTGGATTTTGAAAGATTAGCTTGCATTCACGAGGGAAAACCACTATATTTTGGCCAGAAATTGGGCTTAAGAATCTCCGAGTCCTACCTTTGGAGCCAATTTCGTTTTGGCTTATATGCGCGAGAACGAACCTCGACAAGAATAGAGGGCGCTTGCTCCGCCAGCCACGGGCGTGATTAAAGTTGGGTAAGATGAGAATTGATTCAACCCATTCTGGGTAAGCAAATAACGGACCAGACCTGGGGTAGCCCCTCTGGGATTCGGGGCAACCCCAGGCTGAATGATTTTCTCCCGTTGGGAGAATGAATACTGAAGTTCACGCACTCTTAATCGCACCCCACAAAACCGAGAGAACGGAGCAGGAATTAAAAAGGCCGAAATTAGGGCTGAGCGGCAGCTCAGCCCCACCCTCTGTTGCCTTTGTTCCCTCCTGTTCTGTTCTGTTCTTGATCCGGAAAAACAGGGGCACCCATTGGTATTGTCATCTTTCATCGATTTTTGCCGGGCTCCCAGAACCTTATGGTGGTGCGGCAACGCTGCCACTTTGCCCTGATTTCGGCGGCGGAGCGCCGCCGCCGGGCCATCGGCATGGGGCGGTTTTCGGCAGTTGACGCCCGGACGGCGCGCTTTACGATGGCGGGGTGGAAATGCTGCGAGTGAAGGCGATCGCCAAAACCTTCGGTCCTATCCGGGCGGTGGACGAAGTGAGCTTCCACGTCAATGCCGGTGAAATCTACGGCTTGCTGGGTCCGAACGGCGCGGGCAAGACCACGACGATTTCCATGGTGTGCGGCTTGCTTCGCCCGGACACGGGCGAAGTATTGGTCAATGGAAAGTCGTTTGCCTCCAATCCGCAGGAGGCTAAAAGCCTGATGGGGGTGACGCCGCAAGACCTGGCCATCTATGAAGAATTGACCGGCCGCGAAAACCTTGAATTCTGGGGCCGCATTGCCGGGCTTTCTTCCGCCGTAGCGAAAACGCGGGCCGGGGAATTGCTCGAGGCGCTTTCCCTGGCCGACCGGGCCAAAGATGCTGTCAAGACGTATTCCGGCGGCATGAAACGGCGCATCAACCTGGGTTGTTCGCTCTTGCATCGCCCCAAGCTTCTGTTGCTCGATGAGCCCACGGTCGGGATTGATCCGCAGGCGCGCGCGAAAATCCTGGAGTTTGTCGTGGCCTTGCGCGAGGCGGGAGCGGCGGTCCTTTATACCACCCATTACCTGGAGGAAGCGGAAACGCTGTGCCAGCGCATCGGGATCATCGACCACGGGCGGGTGCTGGCGGAAGGCTCGCTGAGTCAATTACAGCAGCGCCTGGGGGAAGGCCTGGTCTTCACGGTGGAGGGAGATTTTAAAGGGAGTCCGCCGGAGACGTGGGCCGGTTTTGAGCAGCGGTTCCGCGTCTTGCAGAAATCGGAACGCCAATTGGTGGTGGCAGCGGTGGAAAAGCGCGACCCGTCGGAATGTTTGAAAGATCTGCTGGCCCTGCCCGCGCACCTGGAGAACGTCTCGTTGAAACGACCGAGCCTGAACGATGTCTTTCTGCATTTGACGGGTCGGCAGTTGAGGGAATGAGATGTTCCGCACCCTCCTCGCCAAGGATCTACGCCGCGCCTGGCGCAATCCCGTGCCCTGGCTGCTGAACCTTGCTCTGCCGCTCGGCATCACTGCCGTCATCGGTTTGGTCTTCGGCGGCCAGAACGACAACAACCAGATCGGGCGGATTAAATTCGCGGTGGTGGACGAGGACAACTCGCTTTTTTCCAAGTTTCTGCGGGGAGGATCGGAGCAGGACAAAGCGGCGCAAATTCTCGATCCGGTCTATATGGAACGCGGGCCGGCCCTGCAACAGCTCAACGATTCCAAGCTCAGCGCCGTGCTGGTCATTCCGGCGCATTTCACCTCGAATTATTTGACGGGCGGCAATGTGTCGCTGGAGTTGATAAAAAACCCGGCGGAACAAATTCACCCCGCAATCCTGGAGGAATTGCTGGGAGTGGCGGTCAGTGGCCTCAACGCGTTGTCACGTAATTTTGCCGGGGAATTCCCGGCCTGGCGAAAAGTGGCGGATGGCCAAGCGGACTACCACGAGGTGTCGCGCCTGGTCGAAGAGGAGGGGAATAAGGTGCAGGCCCTCCGGCGTTACCTTTATCCACCATTGGTCAGTTACACCAATGTCGCCGCAGTGCGATCAGCGGCGGCCGGCGCGCCAGGGAAAGAGGGGCCAAAATTCAGCTTGTTCGGCTTCATGCTGCCAGGCATGACCGCGATGTTTTTATTGCTCCTGGCAACGCAGGCGGTCAATGACCTCCACCGTGAGTTGGCGTTGCGCACCTTTGAGCGCTTTAACACCCTGCGCGAACATTTGCTGGCCTTTGTGGCTTCCAAGGCCCTTTTCTGTTTTGTGACGACTTCGATAGGAGCCGCTATTCTTCTGGGCGGGGGCGCGCTCCTGTTCCATTTTACCTGGCCTCGACCGCTGGAAGTAGGGCTAATGACCGTGGCCTATGTGTGTTTCGCCACGGGCTTAACGTCGGTCGTCGTGGCGCTCATGCCGGATGAACGGCGGGCCAACGCGATGGGCAACGTTGTCAGCATGGTTCTGGCGATGATGGGCGGCGCGATGTTTCCAGCGGAGCAGCTTCCCGCGGTGCTGAGGGAGCGTCTGTTGCCGGTGATGCCGACCTTTTGGTACATTAACACTGTCCGGGACCTCTGGTGGTCACAGGTTGCGTGGCTGGTCGCGGCCATCAAGCTGCTCGCCCTGGGCGCGGTGGGGTTGGCCGCCGCGACGTTCCTGTTTCAGCGGCGGTTTCGCCAGGGAGCGCGCTGAATGAAACGCATTCTGGACATCGGTCACAATGACCTGCGGCTCTTCTTCAAGAGCAAAACCGCCTATGTTTTCCTTTTCGTCATGCCGACGGCCTTTGTTTATTTCCTCGGCTTCGCCGTGAGGGGTCCGGGAGATCGCGCCAATCGCCATCCGCCTGTGATTATTGACAATCGCGACAGCAATTTTCTTTCCGGCGCGTTTCTGTCCGAGTTGACGGCGGAAGGCATGTGGGTGGTGGATGCCTCGAACAGGGCGGCCGCGCGTGCCATCCGCATCCCGGCTGATTTTACGGAGCGCGTGCGGCGAGGGGAAAAAACGCGCGTCGAACTGGAAAAAAAGCAAGGGGCAGGGGAGGCTGATGGGGCATTGGTGGACTTGCGAATCGTGCGCGCGCTGATCGCCGTCAACAGCCATCTTCTGGAGGCGGCATCGAAGAATGGCAGCCTGGAAAAACTGACCGAACCGCAATTGCGCGCCATTCGTGAAACGCCCAATCCGGTCAAGCTCGAGGCGCGTTTCGCCGGACGCAAGCCCATGCCCTCCGGTTTCAATTTTTCGCTGCCGGGCAATCTGGTGACCTATTTAATGATGAACGTGGTGGTTTTTGGCGGGGCGGCCATGGCCATGGGACGCCGTTCCGGGACGATCAAACGGTTGTGCCTTTCTCCGGCCACACGCCTTGAAATTGTCATGGGCAAAGTCTATGGCAACACCCTGCTGGGTGCGGTGCAGATTGTCTATTTTCTGCTGATCGGAAAATTCCTCTTTCATGTGAACCTCGGCGCGAACCTGCCGGGTGTTCTTTTGATTTTGCTGACGCTGGCCTGGGCGGCGGGAGCATTGGCCGTGCTGGTCGGCTCGATTACTTCGGCGGAGGACCGGGTGGTGGCAATTTGTGTTTTGACCACTTTATTGATGGGGGCCTTGGGCGGTTGTTGGTGGCCTCTGGAAGTCGCCCCGCCATTTTTTCAACACGTCGCTCTTTGCCTGCCGACAGGTTGGGCGCTGGCGGGGTTGAACCAATTGATCAGTTTCGGGAGCGGCTTCCAGGCGGCCCTCGCACCTGTGGGGGCGCTGTTCGCGTTCGGGATGGTGGCAAATATTCTGGCGATGCGCTTCTTTCGCGCCTGACGGGCCAATTAGTCAAAGAAATGAAACGAAAGGGGGAGTGGGGGGAGTGGGACGCGAGCCTGTAAAAAAAAGGCTGAACCGCATAAAGGACGGTTCAGCTTGCGAATCACATTGAATTAATGGTTCGTCGCGGTCGTCGTTGTGTTGGTGCTGGCAGTGCCACTGTCAGAACTGGACTGGTTGCACGCGACGCCCAGAACCATGAGAATCAGGGCTACGATTACGTTCTTAATTTTCATTATTTTTCCTTATTTGGATATCGTCTATCCACGTTAGTCTATCCCTCGTTGGCCGTTAGTCCATCATTTAACGTCCTGCCGCCCCGCCGGAGGGCGTGGGAGTTCCGGTTGGCGGCGTAACTGTCCTTGGAGGGGTTAAGTTTCCGCCTGGAGGTTGGATGGCGCCGTTGGGCGGGGTCAAAGTTCCACCTGGAGGTTGGATGGCGCCGCCTGGAGGCGTCAACGTTCCGCCAGGAGGCTCAATCGCGCCGCTCGGTGGTGCGATGGTTCCGCCCGGGGGCTGGATCGATCCGGCAGGCGGAGTAATCGTTCCACCCGGAGGCAGGATGGTTCCGTTTGGCGGTGTGATGGTTCCGCCCGGGGGCTCAACGGGTCCCCCGTTGACAGAACCGGGTGTAGTCGGGCTCACGCCGGGTGCTGCCACCGAACCCCCTGGATTTGTGGAAGCCCTGGAGGTTGCGCCCTTTGCGCCGGCGCCGCCGCCAGGTTGAGCCATAAGGCCGGTGACAGAGGCGCTCATAAAGAGAACGAATCCGGCCATGATTAATTGTCGCTGTAAGAATCTTGATTTCATCTTAGTCTCCTTTGATTGGCGTTTCCCTCTTTTCCCCCCTTTGAAGCAAGATAGGCGCGATCCTGGTTTCCCGCTACGTAGCAGTATCCCGACCGGGGAATCCCACGGAAACTACGGATCAGGCGGCGGCCAGGCGAGCTTGACGGTGGGCTGCTTCCCAAGTCCGGACGAAGGTTGGCAAGGTGAGGCGGATGGCGCCGATCCTCTCGTGCAATTGGTTGATGATGCCGTGCGCGCCCATGCGGATGCATTGCCGGTACCATTGCACCACTTCCTGGCTGATGGCCGGTTCTTCGCCGGCTGAAAAATGATATTGACAATCGTCCTCGAGCAATTCGCAGAGAACGAGCGCGCCGCGGTTCCGCGGAGGATGGGCCGACACGACCTGGCGCCAGAAGGGAAGGGCCGCCGCCACGTCCTGGTTGAGCAAGAGCGCTTCGGCGCGTTGCTGCAAAAGGGTCGGGTCGCCGGGAAAATGCCGGAGGGCCGCGGCGGTCCAGTCGAGCGCGCCGGGCAGTTCCGCGGGTTGGCTGAGAGCGATGCCGCCGCCCAAAGTCCAAGCGGGCAAATCGGCGGGCTGTTCCGCCACCAATTGCCGCAGCCATTTCAGGCTTTCAGAGGCGCACCCCTGACTGGCGTGAAACCGGGCCAAATCCATCCGCACGAGTCGGGAGGAAGGGTCCGCCGCCAAGGCCGCCGCAAAGGCTTGCATCGCTCCGGCGGGGTCTTGGAGCGACCATAAGCACATCGCCAGACAATGGTGCGGACCGGCCTTGAAGATTTCCGCATTGACGGCGGAAAGCGCGGGTTGATGGCGTTTGGCGAGGCACTGGCGCATTTGTTCCGCGGCGTGATCGAATTGCTTAAGTTCCATGCGGGCGACCCCCAGGCAGAAATGTTGCGAAGCGGTCAGGCCAGCCCTAACGGCGAAGGGGAGTTGCCACAGGTCCACAACTTCGGAGTACCTCTGGGCCGAAATGAGGTGCGTGCTTAGTTGTGTCAATAACGTTTCCCGGCCTTCCGGCGTGACTTCCGTTTCCGGCATGGCGGCAATGACATGGAACGCTTCCCAATAACGCTCCAGGCCGGCCTCCAGGCGGCCGGACCGGACCAACTCCAAGCCGAGATTCATGGTGAAAGTTGGCTCGCCGGGCATTTCTTCGACGGCCCGTTCCAGGAGGCGGAGGTTCCGCTCAATTTTGTTGCGGCTGGATAGAACCTCGGCCGTGTATCCGTGGTGCAGGAGCGCGGTTTGGCCGAGAACGTTTTTCAATCCCCATTTTTTGCAACAGGCGTTGATCGTGCAGAAAACCTGCTCATGGATGCGGCCCACAAAATAGAGGCCAGGCGCGTTGCGGAATAACCGCTGGACATAGTTGCGTCCGGCCACTTCACGTCCGTGATCGATAATCGGCAGCCGATAGCCCATGACAGAACGCACGCGGATTTCCCGGGCCAGGACTTCCGCGTTGTCCGGCATCAATTCTTCATCCGCGTCAAGAATCAAAATCCAATCGCCGGTCGCGTGTTCCAGGGCGGCGTTGCGGGCCGCGCTGAAATCGTCGCACCAGGGGAAGGAATGCACTTCCGCCCCGCATTCCTTGGCGATTTCGACGGTGCGGTCCGTGGAGCCGGTGTCCACGACAATGATTTGGGAGGCCAGCGGTTTGACGGAGCGAAGGCACTGGGCGAGGAAGCGCTCTTCATTTTTGGCAATCAAACAAACGGAAACGCGGGGGGGAGTGCTGCCGTTTCCATCCGCAAGCGCCGCTGGCAGTTTCAGCCAGGGAGGTTTGACGTTGCCACGCAAATTGCCTCGGAGAAACTGTTTGGGCGGCGCCCAGTCCGGCGCCATTTTACGGGCCGCTTTGGCGCATCGCCGGGCGGAGCCCGCATCGCCGGCGGCTCCCGCGATTTCCGCCAGCAGCAGATATGCCTCGGGATGATACGGGCGCGCGCAGATCGCCGCTAGCGTGCTCTCCCAAGCAGCGGCCGATTTCTTGCCTCGAAACAGCTCCCGCGCGGATCCAAGATCGCCGATCGCCGCGCAAGAGGGCAATTTGATCGCGGGAGGGGGCTGGCGGAGCGGCGCGCTGGGGGGATGGGTCGGTTGGCTCGAAACGACAGTGGCGCCGGCAGGTTTCGCCGCTTCGCCCAAGAAGTAATAGAGCATATTCTCCCACTCGTTCCATTCCCGTTCGCGCGGGTATTGCCGAGCCGTGGCAAAACCGCCCTGCACTAGTTTGTCCCGTAGCGAACGGTCCTCGATCAGCCGCCGAACCGCCGCCGCAATGGCGGCGGGGGACCGAATTGGGACAAGGAGAGAGTTTTCGCCGTCACGGCAATACTCCATCGCTCCAGAGGTAGCGGTGCAGACGACCGCGCACCCCGCCGCCATGGCTTCCTGGGGAGGACGCGGGCAGGAGTCGTAATGTGACGCATAAATCAAAATGTGCGCCGTGCCGAAAAGCGTGGTTTTCATCTCGTCACTTGGCGCGACATAAAACTCACAAGGCACGCGAGAGAAAATGTCCGGCGGAGAGCTCGACATGCGGACCGGGGTGAGATGAGGGCACTGAGGCGTTAATATTGTCAGAGCGTCGCGAATATCCTGAATTCCTTTAAAAAGCAGCGGTTCCACTGTCGAGCCCCGGGAATCGGGTCCGACGATGAGAACCCGGTAAATGGATCCCTCGGCCGAGCGTTGCAGAGGGCGGAATATGAATTGGTCGGTGCAAACCGGCAAGATGCGGTCGGGCTGCCGCCCACAAAGTTCCTGGACCGCCTTGGCCAAGTTGTTGGAATTGGGCACGAACCGGACGCCGCGCAGCAGATAGGAAGCACGGGACAATTCGCGAAGCTGGCGGTTCTGCGGCGTATTCGCCAGGGTCGCATCGCAAAACACGAACTGGTCCCCCTGGGCGTAATAGACCTTTACCGGCGCTTTGACGGCGCTCAATTCCACCGCGTTGAGGAAATAAGTGGCTACCACCACGTCGCTCGGCGGCGCGCTGGAAGCCATGGACTGTCCCGCGGGCACCTGCACCACACGCATCTCAAACTTGAACCAGTCCGGCTTGGGCGAGTAAGTAACGATGGTCACCTCGTGACCGCGCCGGCGCATTTCCTCTGCTTGACGCAATAGGGTCTGGTTGCCGCCCGTCACTCCGAGAATGCAGGTGATAAGGTAGGTAATCCGCAGGCGCGGCTGAGGAGGCGGGAGACCGGGAGAAATGGCTGCGCCGCCGAGCACGGCCGCGGGCGTGGCAACTTCAAGGCTTCCCGCCTTGGCGGGAGCGGCGAGCACGTCCGCCGCCGAGCGCAGGGTCTTTTCGCCGTAAAGCTTCGGATGATTTTGAACAATTCGCGCGAAAAGGCGTGCACGCTGGTGGTTCGCCTGGCTCAACATCGTCTGTCCGCTCTTGCGATACAGGAATAGCGGTTCATGCAGGCAATAGCCGTCCCATCCTTGTTCAACGCACCCAACCCAGAAATCCCAATCCTCGTACCCTTCCCGCATTGCCTCGTTGTACCCCCCGACCTGCGCCCAAGCCGACCGGCGGACCAAGGCGCATACGCAAGCGATATTGTCTTTGTTGACGAGCGTGGCGCGATCGAAATCAGGCAGCGGGAATTCAGTTTGGAGGGCGCCAAAATGTTGGATGTGCGTGTAGGCAAAACCCACCTTCGGCTGCTTGTCTAGAATCGGCACGAGCTTTGCGAGGAGCGTCGGCTTGATTTTGTCGTCAGCATCCAGGGGCAAGAGGTATTTGCCCTGACTGGCGCGAATACCGGCATTGCGCGCGCCTGGCAAACCGCCATTAGGCTTTTCGAGCAGACGTATTTCTTTGCCAGGATATTTGGCTATCAACTGGCGCGCCACTTCGCTGGTATTGTCCGGACTGCCGTCATTGACGATAATGATTTCCCAGTCCGAAAAAGTCTGCGCCACGACGCTCTCGATGGCCTCTGTCAAAAAGTGCGCCTGTTTGTAACAAGGGATGATCACCGAAAGCAACGGCGCCGATTTTGCCGTCGGGGCGGTCTTCAACTCGACTTCCTGGTGGCAGGCGTTGGGGATAAAACCGTCGAAGAAGGGCGTTTGGATTCTTTGCCCCTGGGCAAACAACTCGGCCAGCGCTTCCGCCGAATATCCCGCGTGGCTGCTGGCGCGGTTGTTGCAAACCAGTTGCACCTTGTTGGCCGGAATCGAGAACGCCCCCGAATGCTCCCAGCAAGCCAGAAATGGATGGCTTTCCCGAAACCGCTCTTTGCCGCGGGACAGGATGTCTTCGAGGGTGTTGGGGTTTTTGAAGTCAAGTTGCTCGAGCAACGGCAATATTTCCTTGCCTCGATACATGGAACTGGAAACTTCCAGCGGATAACCAAAGTCATAATCCGCGTTTGGCCAGCGATATTTTAAAGAGCCAGGTTCCTGAGGCTCGAACTCGGGCAGCCTTTGCGGCTGATTCAGGGTGTAACAGTAAGTCGTGTTGCGCCCCAAGCGCAGGGAGAAACCCAACACCTCCGGATGCTCCTCGAGGGTGCGGACAACATCAGCCATCGCAAAATCCTGAACGAACACCGTATCATCCACCACAAACAACACATATTCCTGGCCGCGCACAGACCTTAGCACGTCCCGCCGGAAATCTCCTTCCTGGACAAAATTCACTTCGGGATGCTCCCGCGCAAGCCGTTGGTAAAGCGACAGCAGTTTCGAAGTGGAAGCCTTGTATAACACAATTACCGCCGCCGATCCAGCGTCACGGCAGTGCCTTTTCCAAGAGCGCAGGGCAGCGTCGAGTTGCAGCGGGCGGTCCTTGCTGAAGACCAGAGAAACTGCCTTGAACTTCTTTTCAGAACGACCGCTGGCGGACCTCTGGCCGCTCAACCCGCCTTGCTGTTTGTCCACGACTTTCCTTAGCTTGCTTTCGGCAGCGCTTGCAGGCGCCTGATCGGGCGGTTTTTGGCTCGGGGCGGCATTTTTCACCATTGTGACATGGTAGCCGACGGTGAACTGGTCGATGCGCTGCTTTTCCTCAAGGCCAAACAAATAGCGCGGCAACCATTCGCCAAAAAGACTGCCGATTAATTCCGCGTTGGCCCCATGGAGAGCGCGATGTTGGTCCATGGTCCAAGCGAGGCGGCCGCACTCCTGCGCGAGCAGCTTGAAGTAACCGCCATTGGGGGTGATCTCGTTTACCTGCGCCCCAAATTTGGCGGCGACGTAACGATACCATTCGGGAGTGTAACCTCCGTAAAAATGGAAGGGCAATTGGTGCAGTCCCGATCCAAGCGGGGCGCTCAATAACAAGCGTCCGCCGGGTTTCAGGATGCGAAGCATCTCTTGAATCGCCGCGATTGGCTCGGGGACATGCTCCAGCACTTCGGTGCATAGAATCACCTCAAAGGACTGGTCGGGAACCGGTATTTTCGTGATCTCTGATTCGTAATCGATCTGGCCGTACTCCGAAGTATTGCCCAGCTTGACACCCTCATATTTCTTGAAATCGTGCGTGCGATATTCGCAATGCGCGAACAACTGGCGGTAAGGACAGGTGCCGGCGCCCACGTCGAGAACCCGCGAGCCCGGCGCCACTGTTGCCGCTTGCGCGGCAACCCAGCGGTCACGGTTGCGCTGATTGAAATCCTGAATCTCATGCCGTGGCAGTTTTGAAGCGTTGTGACTCAGCGCCGCGAGAATCGGGTTAGTCGCCGGAGCTGTCGCGCTTGGCACATTGCAAGGCATGGCCGCCGTGTCACCGGCCAGAATAGCTCGCAATTGTTTCCGCCAGACCTCGAAAGTGGGCCGCTCTGATTCCGCGATTGTGCTGTCCCACAATAACGCGTCGGCCGCCTCCAGCAATTGCGCGGGAGAGAGAGAGCGATTCTTGGTGGCGATTACTTCGACGTTCGCCAGAAAGGGCGAATGCGGCCAGATGGACGACTTGATTTCGATTTGATCGAACGCAAGTTTCCGGAGGGTATGCTCATAGCGCTCGGGAAACCAGTGATCGAGATGATAAGCCCACGAGGCGGCCTGGTCGCCGGCCAGATGCCGGCTCGCGGCCATCTTCAGGTTGAGCGGCGAACTGCTCGCGAGGATTTTGGCGCTGCCGACCAAGTCCGGGGTTTCGAGGCGCAATCGGCCGCCTTCTTTGAGCCAGCCATGCCATTTGATGAGCATGGCCAGGGCGGTAACACGGTTGAAATGTTCGAAAACGTGATGGAGACGAACTTCATCCACGCTCCCCGCGGGGAACTTCAGATCCAGGATGTTGGCGTAGGCATCGGCCCTAACGTTCATGACGTTGTGGTTATCAGGGGGGTAATCGAGATTGACGTAGCCTGCAAAATGCTGCTCCCCGCAGCCGAGATGCAATCGAAGCGGCTGGCCCTTTTGCCAAAGCCGGGCGTTTTGCAAAGCGGACAAAACGTCGTGCTCAGGGAGTTGAATCCTCGGCAGGCTTCTCGCAGCCACGGAATTGCGCCGGTCGGATCGCGGCTTTTCAGAGGATGCCAGGCTCATTCTAATTGGATCGCTTTTCCTGGTCACGGTCTCTTCAGATGGACTGGTGATGGCATTCAGCGTTGCACGACAAAAAGCGATTTCTTCCGGGGACAAGAACTTAAATGGGCGACTATTCTGGGCGGCGGTATTTCGCATTACCGCGTAGGGGTTGGCCGCGGTGGCGGCGTCCTCGTGCATGCTCTTCTGAAGGAAGGCGGCCATACCTTCATCCCAGGGAATTGCCAAGGCGCGCGCGGCGGCTTGAAAAGTCTCCATCGGGCGTTCACAAAATTCCTCGTAAGCGAAGGTCCTGGCGTGAGGAAATTCCTCGGCCAGTGCCAAGAACATTCTATGCAGAAGATGAATGCAAACCACCTTCGCCGCTAAAATCCGTTGCCGTGGGGAGGAGCGAGCGCTATCGGCCAGCGCTTTCCTGATCGCTTCGTGAGTTCCACCGCCGAACCGGTCCAAGAATTCGTTTTCCCGCACCGCAACCGCCTCGTGATCCAGATAGTTTGTATCCAAGGTTTGCGCCGCGAACAGACTGTCCAGGACATAGACCGGGTCTCTCAGGATGAAAACCACGGGAGTTTTCGCGGCGCGCAACAGAGCTTCCGAGCCAAGCAACGCGTGGACTTCTTTTACTAGACAAATCTTCCAACCATCATCGTCCCGTTCATTGCCGGGCAGGGCCGCGTCTTTGAACTGCCGACGCGCTACCAACTGATAGGCTTGCAGCAGCGGACCGGCATCAGAATCTCCACTGTAGCCGATCGCGGTATGATCGCCTGTCTGCCGGTAGGGGAGTTTCGGATGGAGGTGAAACAAGGGTTCAGAAGAAAAGCGGATCGGTCCCGAAGTTTTGGACAGGACTTTGCTCACCCAACTCGTTCCGCTACGCCCGACGCCGAGGACCAGGCGCAACGCGCCGTCTTCGGACGATGCCGATTCCATGAATGGATACTTCGTTTGAAATCGTGCGGTCCAATCGGCATGTTTCGAATGCTTTGATGGGACCTCCGTCCCGCCAACGGCTTTGGCATGGGCGGCATGCGTGATCACCGCAAGTTTCTCCCGAGCCAGGGCGTGATTCGGCTGGCGCAGCAGCACGCGCTCAATGGACTTCCCGGCCATTTCTGTGTTGCCCTGCTGGAAAAAGCAATCTCCGAGTCCGAGCAAGGCGTCCACGTTGTTTTCATCCTGTTTTATAATCTTGAAGTACGTTTTGGCGGCCTCGGCCAGATGACCGTTCTCGAGATTCAATTTAGCCAGCAATTGCAGCGCGGGCAGATTCTCCGGATCGATTTCCAAGGCCCGGCCCAGCGCTGTTTTAAAAGCTTCGATCTGGCCTGCTTGAAGAGCCTCCGCGGCCAGCGAGACCTGCAAAGCCGCGGCCCCGGGCCGCAGTTTGGCTGGGTCGCCGGCTTTGGCCGACTGCGGGCTGAGCTTACGCATATCGGGAGTAAATCCGTTAAGGCAGAGGGGATGCTGGATGGCAAACTGGGCGGCGTTGACGGGGACCACCTGCTTGCCAATCAGTGTGCGCCGATTGATGACAATCGGCCCCTTTAAATTCACCGTAGCGCGCCCTTGCGCCCGCACTGTGACGATATTGACGACGAACGCCTCGGAAGGGTCTTCCAGGCCCAGGATTTCTACGTCCAAATTACTCAAGTCGGGTTGGTAATTACCTTGGACCAAGCTGGCGGCAACCACCAGAAAGCTGAGTCGGGGGCCCTCCAGTGTCTGGAGCCGCAGGAACGGCTCTTCTTCCGGCCGGGTCAAAAAGACGAAACTCTTGACGGCTTCAAATCCGGGCAACCCGCGCGGAAACTTTATGGCGTTTTTCGGGTTGGCGGAGTGTGTCTCAGGCGCCGTAATTTCTAGAGTATGCATAAGTCAATCAAGGCTCTGTGTGGCTCAAGCAACGCGCGTGCCATGAGCCTTTTCCTGTCAAAACAAGGCAAACCGCTCTTTTTAATGAAACCCGCGGCAGAATATGACCTCTGCCAAACGGGAACGGACGTATTTGCCGCGTCAGAGGGAAAGCTCCGGCACATTCAATGGCCTGGGGCAGGTGAATTGATCGCGGGCGATAATCAAACCAAAAGCCAGGATACTCTGCCTCTGTCGACGAAAATGATTATGGGATCGCAAAAGCGATTACGGCAAATATGTCAAATAAAGGATTTCAGTCACAGCAGGCTGGGAATGTCTTGCCAGAGCGAACTGGCGTGGGCCGACAAAGCCGCGCCCGGCTGTTGCGCCATTGCCGTGGTAAGAAAACTGAGGGCATCGTTGGCGTCTTGTTCCGAGGGGGTGGAGCTCTCGTTTTCCTGGATGGCAGGATCGCTCAATCGCTGGAGTGAATCGGAAAGCCCGGTCTGCTGTTCTTCAGCGTGTTGGGTGTGGGTTGAAGAAGCGGGCGATTGTAAAAGGGCGGCACCCAGACTGCTGGAAGCGTTAGGATTGATAAGCATAGCTGGCTTTCTTTTTCTCCGCGATGGCGGGGGTTTTCGCTGTCAGGCGGGGCAAGGCTCCTTGTGGCTCGGTTAGGGCCTCGCGATTGCTGGCCTGGATTTCATCATACACTTCCTGGCGATGCACCGGAACAGTGATGGGGGCGTCAATGCCGATCTTGACCACGTCGCCGTCCAGGCGCAGGACCTTGATCGTAATCCGTCCGTCAATCACAATGCTTTCGCCGGGCTTGCGGGAAAGGATGAGCATAGGCGTGTCCTGGGTAAACCCGTTTAGGAAAGGGGAAGGGGATGCTGAAGAGCATACTGCGCGGCGTTGATGGGAATCACTTGTTTGCCGATGAGGGTGCGCCGGTTAATCACAATGGGCCCTCTGAGATTGGCCGTGGCTTTTCCTTTGCCGCGCAACGTGACAATGTTGAGGACAAAAGCATCGGCGGGGTCCGATAATCCGAGAAAATCGACATCCAATTCGCTGATGTCGGGCTGATAATCATGCAAAATATGGTTTGGCGGCACGGCGAGGAAGGCCCGTTTCGGGTCGGCTAACATTTGCAGCCAGAGGAACGGCTTTTCTTCCGGGCGGGTGAGGAGAACATAACTCTTAACGTCCTCGAAGCCCAGCAATCCGTCTGGGAACTCAATGACTTCTCTTTCATTGGCCGTGCGTGTTTCCGGCGCGGTGAGTTCTAAAGTATTCATGCTTTTTATCTCGTTGCTCTTCGCTCTGTCTGCCATAAGCAACGGCCATGCCATGAGGTTTCGCTCTGGAGAACAGGGCAGCCCCCCCCTCCAGCGGGAGACATTCCGGCAAAAAATGACACTTCGCGCCGGCGGCAGCGGACATATTTGCCGCCAAGGGGGGAAAAGCCGGCAGCGACTACATCCCCATGATTTGGTAGCCGCAATCGACGTAGAGGACCTGCCCCGTGATGGCGGCGGCGCCATCGCTGGCCAGGAAGGCCCCGGTGGCGCCCAGCTCGTCCGGGAGGACGTTGCGCTTGAGCGGGGCATGGGCTTCGTAGTGTTTGAGCATGTCGCTAAATCCCGCAATGCCCCTGGCGGCGACGGTGTTGACCGGGCCGGCGCTGATGCAATTGACACGAATTTTCTTCGGACCGAGATCGTACGCCAGGTAACGGGTGCAGGCTTCCAGGGCCGCCTTGGCTACGCCCATCACATTGTAATGTGCCACAACCTTTTCCGCGCCGTAATAGCTCATCGCCACGATGCTGCCGCCTTCGGTCATGAGAGGCGCCGCGGCGCGGGCCAAGGCCACCAGCGAATAGGCGCTGACGTCATGGGCCACGCGAAACGCCTCACGGGACGTATGGATAAACGCCCCTTCCAGCGCTTCGCGCGGGGCGAAGGCCACCGAATGAAGCAGCAAGTGCAGCTTGCCAAATTTCCCGCCAATTTCCGCAAAGGCCCGCGCAATCTCCTCATCTTTGGTCACGTCGCACGGCAGGAGCAAGGTGTCTCCGCCGAAGGTCCCGGCCAATTCGGTGACGTTTTCCTTCAAGCGTTCGCCCTGGTAAGTAAAGGCGAGCGTGGCGCCCGCTTTCTGCCAGGCCTGCGCGATCGCCCAGGCGATAGAACGTTTGTTGGCCACACCGGCCACTAATCCAATTTTTCCAGCGAGCAATGACATGTCGTTTTTCGATTGAACAAGAGTTAAAAAATGCGCGGCCCTATTTGCGTAATCTCAGCAGCAGGTCCTTGCTTTCCACCGTCTCTCCAACCTGCGCGTAGATGGCATCGACTGTTCCGTCGCCGGCGGCATAAATGGTAGTCTGCATTTTCATCGCCTCAAGCGTCAACAATTTATCTCCGCGCTTGACCCTGGCTCCCAGGCTGACCGCCAGCGACGTGATCAGGCCGGGAATGGGCGCGCCGACTTGCAAGGGGTCGGCGGGGTCGGCCTTCGGACGCGCCTTGGCCTTGGACGGCACGGAGCGGTCGAGGATCGCGGCCTCGCGCGTCATGCCGTTCAGTTCAAAGGTGACAACGCGCCGGCCATCCTTGTCCACCGCTCCCAGGTGGATCAATTTGATGAAGAGCGTTTTGCCTTCTTCAATATCGACGGAGATTTCCTCGCCGGGCTTGAGGCCGTAGAAGAAGGCGGAGGTTGGCAAGACGGAAACATCGCTGTAATCGCGGGCGAATTTGGCATATTCCGCGAACACTTCCGGATACATGAGGTGGCTGTAGAGATCATCATCGTCCGCCTCGCGTTTGAGTTTGGCGGCGAGCTCGCCTTTGACCTGTTTTAGTGACAGGGCTTTCAGTCCCGCGCCGGGGCGGCCGCGCAACGGTTTGCGGTCGCCGAGAATGACTTTTTGCAAGCGCTTGGGCCAGCCGCCCGTTGGCTGGCCCAGATTGCCCATAAGCATGTCAATGACAGAGGCGGGAAAAGGCATGCTGCCGGGTTCCAGGTGGAGGACATCGGCCGGTTTGAGGCCGCGTGAAATCAAGAACATTGCCATGTCGCCGACTACTTTGCTGCTCGGCGTCACTTTGACAATGTCACCAAACAAGGCGTTGACCTCGGCGTAGGCGCGGGCGATTTCCGGCCAGCGCTGGGCCAGCCCCATGCTATTGGCCTGTTCCTTGAGGTTGGTGAATTGGCCGCCGGGCATTTCGTGGTTATAGACATCCGCCGTGCCGCTGCGCGGGGCGGTGTCGAAGGGCGCGTAAGCGGTCGCGGCCTTTTCCCAGTATTCGGAGAATTCGTTCAAGGCCGCCAAATCCAGGCCGGTGTCGCGCGGAGTATTGGCCAGGGCCGCGACAATCGAATTGAGATTCGGCTGGCTGGTCGAGCCGCTTAAGGAAGCGATGGCCAAATCCGCCACATCCACTCCCGCCTCGCTGGCTTTGAGGACGGAGGCAGCGTTGACGCCGCTGCTGTCGTGCGTGTGAAAGTGGACGGGCAGCGCGATTTCCTCTTTCAAAGCCTTGACCAGCGCCTGGGCGGCGAAGGGCCGGCACAATCCCGCCATATCTTTGATGCAGAGAAAGTGCGCTCCCATCCGTTCCAATTCCTTGGCCAGCCGCAGATAATATTTTAGAGAATACTTGGTCCGTTTTGGGTCAAGGATATCGCCGGTGTAACACAGCGCGGCCTCGCAAATGGCGGGCGTATCCCGCACCGCTTCCATCGCCACCTTAAGATTGGGGGTGTAATTGAGCGAATCGAAAATGCGAAATATGTCAATCCCGCTGGCTGAGGCGTGCCGAACGAAGCCGGCCACGACATTGTCCGGATAATTGGAATAGCCCACGGCATTGGCGCCGCGAAAAAGCATTTGGAAGCAAATGTTGGGAATCCGCTCCCGCAATAACCGCAACCGGTCCCACGGGTCTTCGCGCAGAAAACGCATCGCGGTGTCGAAAGTCGCTCCGCCCCACATTTCCAGGCTGAAGAGACGCGGAGTGCGCCGGGAGACCGCGCACGCGACGGCCAGCATGTCGTATGTCCGCACCCGCGTGGCCAGAAGCGATTGATGGGCGTCGCGAAGGGTCGTATCGGTGATGAGCAGCCGTTTTTGCGCGAGCGTCCAGGCGGCAAATTTCTTCGCTCCCATTTCCAGCAACAACTGGCGCGTGCCCGCCGGCGGCGCGGCCTTGTGGTCGTACTCCGGCGCGCGGACCGGGAGCAGTGGCGACTTCAGCGCCACTCCTTTCACCTGCGGATTGCCGTTGACAATGACATCGCCGAGAAAGGCCAGCAGTTTGCTCGCGCGGTCGCGGCGCGGCTGGAAGTGGAACAATTCCGGGGTGGTATCGATCAGCGTGGTGGTGGCTTGGCCGGAGCGGAAGACCGGATTGGCGATGACGTTTTCCAGAAAAGGAATGTTCGTCTTGACGCCGCGGATGCGGAATTCCCGCAAGGCCCGGTCCACCCGTTGCAGGGCCAGGTCGAAGGTCCGCCCATGCCCCGTGATCTTGACGAGGAGCGAGTCGTAAAACGGCGTGATGACCGCCCCGGCGTAGCCCATGCCACCGTCCAACCGCACACCATAACCGCCGCTGGAGCGGTAGGTGAGGATTTTCCCGTAGTCCGGGGTGAATTTGTTCTCTGGGTCTTCGGTGGTCACGCGGCATTGCACGGCGTAGCCAATGCGCGGGATTTCCTCTTGCGGCGGCAGATTCACTTCCTCGCCGCGCAAATGGCATCCTTGCGCCAGCAAAATCTGGGAGCGCACCAGGTCCACGCCGGTGATGACTTCCGTCACGGTATGCTCCACCTGGATGCGGGGATTGACCTCGATGAAATACCAGCGGCGGTTGTCGAGGTCGTAAAGGAATTCGACGGTGCCGGCGTTGTCATATTTGACAGCATTGGCGAGCGTCACGGCGGCCTGGCAGAGATCCTGGCGCATGGTCTCGTCCAACGCGCTGGAAGGGGCGATTTCGATGACCTTTTGATGCCGCCGCTGCACCGAACAATCGCGCTCATGGAGGTGCGCCACGTCGCCGTGCTGGTCGCCCAGAATCTGCACTTCAATGTGCTTGGCCCGCGCGATGTATTTTTCGAGAAAAACCGCGGGATTGCCAAAGGCGCGGCCGGCCTCCCCCTGGGCTTCGTCCAGCAGATGAGGCAGATCGGAGGACCGATAGACCACTCGCATCCCGCGCCCGCCTCCGCCGAACGCCGCCTTGATGATGACGGGAAAACCAATCTGATGCGCGATCTTGATCGCTTGGGCCCGGTCGGCCACCGGCTCTTCCGTGCCGGGCAGCGTGGGGACGTTGTTTTTGTGCGCCAATTCGCGCGCCGCCACTTTGTTGCCCATCAATTCGATGATCTCCGGGCGCGGTCCGACGAAAATGATCCCGGCTTCGGCACAGGCCCTCGCAAATTCGGCGTTTTCCGCCAGAAACCCGTAACCGGGATGAATCAGCGACACCGCTTTCTCCCTGGCCAGGGCAATCAGTCCCGGAATATCCAAATAAGCGCTGACCGGGCCTTTCCCCTGGCCGATCAAATAAGCTTCATCCGCTTTGAAGCGGTGAATGCTCAAACGGTCCTCCTGGG
>JBKQWF010000301.1:0-4666 GCA_052139695.1 Limisphaerales bacterium | reverse complement strand
ATCGACAACTCCCAGGCCAGCACATATCGGCTGTACCAGTCGATGACCGCCGCCAGGTAAACAAACCCGCCCCGCAGCCGGATATAGGTGATGTCGATACTCCAGACTTGATTGGGAAGCACGATGGCAAAACCCTTCAGCAAATAAGGGAAACGCTTGTGCTCCAAGGGATTGAGACTCAAGCGCGGCTTGGGATAAACCGCCATTAAACCCATGGCCCGCAACAACCGCCGCACCCGCTTGGGACCCACCGCATAGTGCTGCAAACGCAGCCACATCGTCATTTTGCGCACCCCGTAAAAGGGATGGCGTGTATATTCCTCGTCCAGCAATCGTTGGTAGTAAAGGTTCTCCGCCGACTCCGGACAGCACTGGTAATAATAGCTGGCCGCAGCCAGGCCCAGCAGCGCGCATTGGCGCCGCACGGACAATTGGGGGTGTTGAGGTTGGATCCATAATCGTCGCCGATCAAGCGAACAACTCATGCTTTTTTTTTAGCCAGTCCAACTCGACTTTCATTTGCCCGATCTCTTGGTAGAGCCGGTCCCGCAACTCCGCCTCCTGGGCCGCGTCGCGCTCAACGCCGCCGCTGAACAGATCGCCGGCTCCGGTCACCAGCCGTTGCTTCCACTGGACAACTTGGGACGGATGGACTTCAAACTGCCCGGCCAATTCGTTGAGGGTGCGCTCCCCTTTGAGGGCCTCCAAAGCCACTTTCGCTTTGAAGGCTCCGCTGTGCTTTTTACGCGGTCGTTTCATATATTTCAGATGATGGTATTATTGTTTCAGTTGACTCACCATCTAAACCACCTGTCCAGTTTTCGGGGAGCACTATATCGGGCCGATATGGCTCGGTGAACCTTCCGCCAGCGTCCGCAACCCTGCATCGGGTTCCGGGCACGAACTCAGCGGAAATCCGGAAGGCGGGCGAAAGAGTGAGCATTCCATGGGAGGAAATCCGGATACCGGTCCACTCCGAGATCGGTCCCACCAAGGGCAATACTTTCTGGCTTCAAACGACGGTATTTCATCCGCCCACACCAGGCAAACATCGTGTGGTGATAATCAATCACGGCTCAACAGGGCCGGGGCCGATTCCCACCAATCTCGTCTCTCGCGGCGGCTGCGACGTGGATTTTTTCCGATCGCTCGGCTATGCGGTTGTTGTACCCATGCGCAAAGGCCGCGGCCAATCCGGCGGCCCAAATCTTTAGGAGGATCCTTCGGTCGCGCCCGCCGCCGAGCTGGATTCGGCCATCGAAGACCTTCATGCCGTGGTTGAATACCTCAGCAGTGAAAAGGACGTTGATCCGGACCGGATCCTTTTAGAAGGCGTCTCGCGTGGCGGCCTCCTTTCGGTCGCCTACGCAGGGCGTTATCCCGCTCATATCATTGGCGTTGTCAATTTTTCTGGAGGATGATTCGGCGAACGTATGCGGTACGCCGACTTCAACTTTGAGGTCTTTCGCAACGCAGGCCGTGATGCCAGAGTCCCGATGCTCTGGCTCTACGCAAACCATGACAGCTATTATTCCCTCAAATATGTTGAGCGTGGGTTTTCCGCCCTCCGGAACGCCGGCGGCCGGGGTGAACTCGTAGAGGTCAGCCAGTTGCCCGGCAATGGCCACTACCTTTATTTCTGGCTGGACTGCTGGCAGGACAAGGTGAATGGCTATCTTAATGGTTTGTAGTCGCCCGCCTATTCCCCGCGTCCGTTGCTTGAGCAGCCATTTTTACCTGTGCTTTTGGGGGTGGCCCGAACAGCGGTCGTATATTGCGTCGCATAGGTGGGGGATTTTAGCATTTATTGCTATTAGTTGCGCAAATATGGTGGATGGAAAAAGTTATATGGTCGGGCAATCATTTCACCGAGGTGCTATGAAAAAGATTGGACTTGCCGTAGCTGTTATCATCTCTGTTTTGGCTGGCTTTTTTATCGGCAGGCAATCGCTTTCTGTCCATCCTTTCGGCGTTTCCATCGAGCCACAAATCCCCGTGGCCGAAGCGCCGTCGCAGGAGATTCAGTCGCACGCAGAGCTTCCCTTGCCAAGATCAATGGATGTCACGGCAAAGCCGCCTGGTTTGGCCGAGCTTTTGCGCCGTGCCTTAAACAATCCTGAGGCGGGAGGGCGGCATGAAGCTTTGGGCAAGTTATTCAAGTCCCTCTCGGCGGCCGAAATTCCCGAGGTTTTCAAACTGCTTAGGAAAGAAACGGAAGTATTGACGACCGAGAACGAATTGGTTGCGGAATTACTCGCACGTTGGGCCGCCAGCGATCCCAAAGAGGCGCTGCCCTGGGCGCAGGGCTTGCCTAACTTCAAACTCCGAGCTGGGATGATGCGAAAAATCCTGGAAGTTTGGGCATCCAATGACCCAAAGGGAGCCGCGGACTTTGCACTCAGCCAGCCCCCGGGTAATCAGCAAGACGGGCTTCTGGAAGCTGTAATGAAAAAGTGGTTCGTTTCGGACCCAGACGGCGCCGTTTCTTGGATTTCCTCGATTTCCAAGGCGCAAACGAGGAACCGGCTTCTGGCTCATGCCCTGAGCGGCTACGCGCGAAGCAATCCCAAGGGCGCCGCCAGTTACGTTCATTTGATTACGTCCGCCAGGGACCGCAAAGATGCTTACTTGAATGTCGCCCGGGAATGGGAGGACCAAGACCCAGTGGGCGCCGTGGCCTGGGCCAAAGACTGGCCGGAGACAATGCGCGGGGAAATTGGGATGATGTTTCTGGGGCAACTTTCTGGCATGGATCGCACGGATCTTGCCGTTCAACTCGTTATGTCTTGGCCCGAGTCAAAGACACAAATAGATCTTCTGGGGAATTTAGCGCGGCAATGGGCCCAGAATGATTTGGAGGGGGCGATTAGCTGGTTTAAGACGCTGCCCCCAGGACGCGGGCTGGACAAAGTTCTCGAATGCTTGGGTGGGGATTGGGGTGAGGTTGATCCGAAAGGCGCCCTGGCTTACGCGCAGAGCGTCCCTTCCAGTGTTTCGGTGCGGAATTTTATGTGGTCGGTCGTTGGGGCATGGGTGCAAAATGACCCGGTGGCCGCGGCTGACTGGGCATCGACCCTCCCAGACGCAGCTCAACGCAAGGACATGCTGGTGAATTTTGTCATCAAATCCTGGACTGGAACAGCGCCAGAAGCGGCTGCGAAGGCCGGGAATATATTCGTCTTGGCACGGTATTTCATAGGACTTCAAATACCGCTCCTTCGTTCTGGTCCTGGCTAAGCGATTGGATGAGCTTCGATTCGCGCTTTGCAGTCCCACAGAGGCCCTGATAACCCCGGGGTTCGCACGAAATAGACTGAGCGGGCGATGCCTCGTGAATTGAGATACCTGATCCATACCTGATCCCATTTTGGTTGACAAATATACACTGCCAGATTACCCGGCGCTCAGGAAAGCGGGCAGGTTTGGTTGCTGACCTCACCGAATTCCTCAAAAACCGAGAGCGCGAAAAATCACCAGGCTGTTTCAGACTCCTGGGCTCAGCCTAAGAATTGCCAACAGTTGCCAACACACAAGCATCCCAATTGCTATATTTATATTTGACGCACTCAAACTCTTTATTATTGTGTAAGACATTTGTGATAAGAAGGATACGCGGTTTCCGGCCTATTAATTGGTTTGACGCATTACGGGTTGCGTCCCCGCTTCCTTGGGTTTCTGCGCAGGCATCAGCTGTGAGTGGCCGCGCTTTGGTCATTCATCGGCCCCACGCTTGGAGGTTGCATTTCGATCTGCGAGCGATTCGGCGTCAGTGGCGCTCAACGAATTTCCTCACCCCCGTCTTGAACCATTCGCTCCCCGTAATCACCGCTTCCACGCCCGACAATACCGTCGCTGGTAATGCCGGATAAAATCCTCGTAACCGGCTGGCGTCTCTTGCTTCATTCGAAGCATCTTCTCGAGTTTCTCTGACGCCTCAATCATCAGCCGCTTCATTTCCGCATCCGAGATGCGACTGTAGCCTGGATCGTCCAGCGTCGGTGACGACTTTCCGGCGTGCAAATCCTCCAGGTAGCCGTTCCGAAATGCAAAAGCTGTCAGAGCGTTAGCTTCGTCACGAAGCGTGAATTGACCTTCGGTCGCGCGGACGATTTCCACCAACTCCTGTTCGGCCCGCGTTGCTTCTTCTGGGGAGACCAGCGCTGGACAGGCTTTCAAGAATGCTCTCCTGCTACAACGCCCCGGCCCATACAGGTCGTGGTAAATGACGGTGTCGACCTCGATGGCGTCGATTTGCCGGATAAAAAGTCGATTCACATGAAGATAACGCCCGCCAACCACGAGGTCTTTTGGCATGGGTCGCTGGGTGAATGGCATGGTTTTTGTATATTGATGTCTAGCAGCCTGTCGGAATAGAATTTGACTTTGCCTGTTGAGGAATCCAAATGAGACGGGCGGGAGCGGGTTTTTGTTCAAGAAAAACAAAGATTATTTTGACTCGATTTCATCGGCTTTTTCACTGCCATAATTCCGGGCGGAACTTTGCGGCGGAGCTCTGGGCCGAGCCAGGGAAGGTCTGCATTCGGCTTTTATCCCGCCGCCGAGACGCTTTGCACCAGCCGATGGAGGCGTTTGAAGTTGTAGGCCAGGCAGATCAACTTCCATTCCAATCCCACTTTTTCTTTCCCGCGCAAAAGAAACTGGCGGA
>JBKQWF010000300.1:0-24626 GCA_052139695.1 Limisphaerales bacterium | reverse complement strand
CCGACGGAACCGACATTTGCTCTTTGCCATGCCGGGACCTTAAAAAACTTTCCCCAGGATGTCCCGCAAAAAGTGTTAAAACCTTTAACTCGCAACGAGTTGCCCGGCAGAAAAGGCGCGCCCTAGTCAAGATGGGGATGTGTATCCACAAGGCAGATTTCAGGATGCTCCGCTGCCAGTTGGCGGACGAGGAGGGAATGGATGGCATTGGCCTGGATAAACGGGTAGGAGAGGCGCGGGCCGCCGCCCTGGTAAAAATCAATCACTCTCGGCTCGCTGGATGGATTCACCGCCATAGAAAAGTTGGCCAGTGCCAGCCGAATGCCATGAGCGCGGGCGCAGGCAATGAGTTCCCGGTAGGCGGCGGCACATGCGGTGTCCAAGGGACGGGCGGAGGCTGGCGCGGTGGAGGAAAGGCCCTGAGCGGCCCTTTTTCGGAAGAGGATCATGCGCAAACGATGCTCGGTGTCGCCCAGGAGCTTAACCGGACGGTTCTGGTAAACTGGCGGGATGGGGCCAATGGGAGGCAGGACGGTGCTGCTGATCAGACGGAAGCCGTTGGCTCCGTGATAGGAGACCATCATGTCGGGCTGGAGCGAAAGGAGTTCGTTAGTCAGGCGGTAGAGGTTTTGGCCGATGCTGTAGGCGGGAACGCCGGCGTTGACGACTTGAACAGGGCGGCGCGTGGGCAAACGTTCGCGGATGATTTGTTCCAGCATTTCAGGCCAGGACTGATCTGCCGGCTGAATCGTCATGCCAAAGGTCGTGGATTCTCCGAGGGCGACGATGCGATAGACGCCATCCTTGGCCGCGGGAAACTCCGGCCCGCGAAAACCGAGGCTGTTGATGGAAATGGGGCAAGCGACCATCTTGCCGCGGCTGCCTGGACGCAGGCGAAAGGGAAGAGGAGTGTTGGGAGCCGGCATAAAAATCTCCAGCCCCAGGCGGTCGAATTGTGATTGGTAATATTCTTCCCAGCGCCCAAAGGCTTCGGGGTCTCCCTTCGCGGCGTTGAAAGAATAATAGAGCCGGCAATTGTCCGGCCGCACGGCGATGCGGGACTGGGGCCTCCGCGCCACGTCCACAAGGGGCAATGCGACCAGCAACAAGATCAAGGTGTTTAAGACCTGGATTCCAGCGGGACCCCATTGAAACCAGACCCGGCACAAACCGAGGGCGGCCAGGGCCGCCGCCAGCCCGGCGAAAAAAGTGCCTGATCGATTATTGAAGTAACCCGCGCCGAGCCAAGCGAACGCGCCACAGAAGAGCCAGGCCATGACCAAGGCGTTCCAGCGCGCTTTCCAAATGGCGTCGGATTCGCGCCCCGCCACCAGCCAAACTGCCACGGCAATCATCCCCGCCAGCGCCGCGTAATAGACGTCAAAAGTAACGCGGGCCAACGCCGTGCTCACCCAAATTGTCAAACTGCCGGCCCAGGCCACCGCGACCGCTGCCCTCGCGAGGGAAGTGCGAGCCAGACGCGGCGGGATGGAGCGAACAATAAGAGCCGCCGCTGTCAGACAGAATCCCACCACCGCACCGGCCGGCAATCCCACCCAAACCGCCAGGAGAAGAATGAGACTGAGCCACAATGATTGCGGAAGCCAGCGCATCCTTCCATGCTACTTGACCGTGTACATGAACGGCGAGAGCGGAGCGGGACCTTCCGTGAAAAAAAGCAAAACGCCTAAAATGACGATCGAAAGCAAAAGCGGAATCAGCCACCACTTTTTTTCCTGGCGCAAGAATTGGATGACATCTTTACAAATCCGACGCACGGGTGAGTTATATTTGCGGGCGCTGGAATCCGCAAGCCGCTTCGGTAAAGTCCTGGTTGACCGGCACGCTGGTTTAAGGTTCAATCGCGTTGTACGGGACGTTGGTTTTTCAATCGGTTTCCCGGAATTTCATGCTCACGCAAAAAGAAATATCAGACGCGCTCCGGTCGGTTCGGTATCCCGGCTATTCGCGGGATGTCGTTTCCTTCGGCCTGGTCAAAAGCATCGTCGTCAACGGCGGGGCGGTCAGTGTCTCCTTTCAATTAAGCGGCGGCAATGCCGAGATCGCTCGTCAAATAAAAACTGAAACCGAGACCGTTCTCCGCGCGGTTAAAGGAGTGGAGCATTTGCACGTGGAAGTGATGGTCCCTTCGCCCGCGCCCGGCTCCATTCCATCCCCTAGCGGGGCAAGTCAAAAAAACAATGTGCCAGGAATCCGCCGTCTGGTGGCCGTGGCCAGCGGCAAAGGCGGCGTCGGCAAATCGACCGTCTCGGTCAACCTGGCGTGCGCCTTGCGGCACTTGGGGGCGGAGGTCGGGCTGTTGGATTGCGATATTTACGGTCCCAGCATCCCGCTGATGATGGGGACGCGGGAAAAGCCGACGGTCAATGCCGCGGAGAAATTGGTTCCGCCTTCCAGTCATGGCGTCAAGCTCATGAGCATGGGTTTTTTGATCGAGGACAATGCTCCTGTGATCTGGCGGGGGCCAATGATAATGAAGGCCATCCAACAATTCATTGGCGACGTGGACTGGGGCGTTTTGGATTATTTGCTGGTGGATTTGCCGCCCGGCACCGGGGATGCCCAGCTTTCGCTTTGCCAAACGGTCCCGCTGGATGGAGGAATCGTCGTTACGACCCCCCAGGAAGCCTCACTGGGGGTGGTCCGCAAAGGGATCGCCATGTTTGAGAAGCTCAATGTGCCGATCCTCGGCCTGGTCGAAAACATGAGCTACTTCACCGCGCCGGATGGCCAGCGGGTGGAGATTTTTGGCCACGGCGGGGGGCGGAAGGAAGCGGCGAGCCGCCAGGTGCCTTTCCTGGGCGAAATCCCTATTTTTGTGGAAATCCGCCAAGGCGGCGATTCCGGCCTGCCGGTGGTGGCGGCCGATGCGCAATCCGCTCCAGCGCAAGCTTTTATAGATATCGCAAAGGCCTTGCGAAATGCCCTGGGATAGAGTATTCTTATTACATGGATTCATTGACGAACCATAGCCCGGACGAAAAATGGTCCCATGAGGAAAGGCGTCCGCTGGAGGATCTGATCTGGGCGGAATTGAAGCAGTGTTTTGACCCCGAAGTCCCGCTAAATATTGTCGATCTGGGCTTGGTTTACAGCGTCACCGTGAACGGCACCCAGGCTTATGTAAAAATGACCCTGACTTCGCCGGGTTGCCACTTGGGAGGCCAGATCGCCGGCGATGTGCAAGAACGAATTCTCGCCCTGGATCCCATCGAGGAGGCCAATGTGGAGCTGGTCTGGGACCCGCCCTGGCACCAAAGCATGATCAGCGCGCAAGGGAGGAAATCCCTTGGGTTGGACACGTGAAAATCTTGTTGCTTTTCAAGAACCGTAACCCTATCGTCGCCAGCGCGTAACAATGGTTGAGTGAAACACCTATGGCCAACCCAGCAGAAAGCACGACGAGCAGCGATTTGGTGAAGAAATCCTCCTTTTACCGGGAATTTCAAGCGGAGAGAGAGGAGATTTTGCGGCATAAGTGGATCGAGTCAGAAAAAGCCGGGCATGATATTGGTTTTGAACATGCATTGACCGATTGGATCATCAAGCATCGCACCAAATGGCGCAAAGCCCGTCAAACTCCTTCCCCTTCCAACATGATTTAACCTTGGTTTGCCTTCGGACGCGATCCCGCGAGGTCGCAAAGGCCTTGAATATTGAATTATTGAATAGCGGACCGGCCCGGATTTTCCGGGAGGGTTCGTTTTTTTTATGCCCCTGACCAGCGTCGTCCTGAATGAAGCCGCCATGCGGCGGGCGCTCACGCGCATCGCCCACGAGATTGCCGAACGCAATGAAAACGGGGCCGAGGTGGCGCTGGTGGGCATCCAGCGCGGCGGGGTTTTCCTGGCCCATCGTCTGGCCACCACTTTGCAGACGATCTGGAACCATCCCGTGCAGGTCGGCACCCTGGACGTTGGCATGCATCGGGACGACCTGAACCAAACAGCCGCGCCAAACATGCATCCGACCGACATTCCCTTCGATATTACCGGCAAGACGGTCATTTTGGTGGACGATGTCCTCTTTAGCGGGCGGACCACCCGGGCCGCTTTGGACGCTCTGAATGACTTTGGCCGGGCCGAGCGCATTCAACTGGCCGTCCTGGTGGACCGGGGCCATCGCCAGCTTCCGATCAAGGCTGATTTCGTCGGCAAGAACGTCCCTACCTCGCCCAAGGAACGGATCGATGTTCGCTTCCGTGAAGAGGGCGGGCAGGACGAAGTGGCCCTGCAGAGGGTGTAACTATGGCCTGGAACCGAAAACATCTGCTGGATATAGAATCGCTCGGCGCGGATGAAATTGTCACGGTGCTGGACACGGCCAGGGCCTTCAAAGCGGTCGGGGAACGGGCGATCAAAAAGGTGCCAGCCCTGCGCGGCAAAACGGTGGTAAATCTTTTTGTCGAGCCCTCGACGCGCACCCGCATCAGCTTCGAGCTGGCCGCGCAACGCCTGACCGCTGACGTGGTCAATTTTTCTGCCGAAGCGTCCTCCTTGAAAAAAGGCGAAACGCTCCGCGACACCGCGCGCAACCTCGAGGCGCTCAACGCCGACTTCATCGTCATGCGGCACAGCGCGAGCGGGGCGCCGCATTTTCTTTCCCGCTTTTTGCGTTCTAGCGTCATTAACGCGGGGGACGGCGCCCATGAACACCCTACGCAAGCTCTGCTGGACGCCTTCACCATCCGCGAAAAACGGGGGAAAATCGAAGGGCTAAACATCACGATCCTGGGCGACATTCTTTACAGCCGGGTGGCCCGTTCGAATATCTGGGCGCTGACTAAACTCGGCGCGCGGCTGACGCTCTGCGGCCCTTCCACCCTTGTTCCGCGGGTCTTTGAAAAGATGGGCTGCCATGTCACCTATGATGTCGAGGAAGCGATCGCCAGCGCGGACATTATCAATCTGTTGCGCATCCAGCACGAACGGCAACGCAAGACCATGTTTCCCAGCCTTGGCGAATACACCGCGCTCTTCGGCCTGACTAAGGCGCGGCTAGCCCGCACCAAACCGGACGCCTTGATCATGCACCCGGGTCCGGTCAACCGCGGAGTGGAGATTGACAGCGAAATCGCCGATTCCAGCCGCTCCCTCATTCTCGACCAGGTCACGAACGGCTTGGCCGTGCGCATGGCCGTGCTCTTTCTCATCAACGGCGGCCAAGGCCCGCAAGGTGTGACCCCCCTGAACGTTCAAGCCTGAACTTCGAGAAGACTCAATAACCTGGTCGTCAATATTCTCCGATTTTTCCGGCAATATTCATTTGCTTGCTTCAAAAAAAGCCTATATTGAGAAAGTTATAGCGAGCATAAGTGGCGCTATTGTAAATTGCCAGGGAAATCCCGGTTAAAAAGCTGTTTTTGATTATCGAACCGGATCATTTATTGCATTAGAATGAAAACGCGATTTAACGCTGTTAGGGCGTGGTGTTTTTGGGCTTGCGGCTTGGCGGCGATCGCTGCCTTTCTCGCGATGACTCCGGCCAATGCCCAGCCGGTCATCCTCTCAACGACGCCCACTAACGAGGCAGCGGACGTTCCAACCACAAGCCAGGCGGTTTTCACCTTTAGCGAGTCGATGAATATCACCAACTCAGGCGCCGTATTCTTTGATGAAAGCGTGTTCGGCCCGCTGTCGGTCTCTTTGGATTGGAGTGCCTGCAACACGGTGTTGACTTGCACCCCCGAGCCGCCGTTTCCGGCCGAGTCTGCGATTCTCTGGGTGGTCGATGCGCACGACTCCAACGGAGATGTGGTGACGGGACCTATCACTGGCTTCTTCGTGACCGGCTCCACCAACGGGCCGGGCGGCCTGGAGACCAACCCATTCACGTCCTTCGGCGTCCTCGACTCCATTTACTATGATCAAACCTCCGCCGGCTCGCCGGTCCCAGACCCGCTTGATCCCTACCTTTTCCTGGAATCAGCCCCACCGGCTCCATTCAGGTAACCGACTCCGTGAACACCGCCGTTCCCGGCGTTTTTTACTGCGCCGTATTCGCACCATGAAAAATCCGGGATCCCCAGGGCGGAACACCTGCTCTTGCGGTTCAAAAGCAGACGCGCTGGAAACAGGTCCACTCCTTTGTCAATGATTGATTACATGGGGCCCCAGGCCGCCTTCGATTCCCCGATGAGTGGAATGGGCCATGGGCTTTCTCCTTTAATTTGCTGCCTGGGCGTGGGCTTCGACAAACCACAACCATTTATCTATGCCGCGAGAAATCTCCGTAAAAATGTCCGCTGTGTCGGCATCCTCCAACTCATCAGCTTGATTGATTGTATTGCGGGCCTCGCGTCCGAAGGTGGATAATGCCTTTGAAACTGCTTCAACATGGGCATGGCCATCCGCGATCGCCAGTGGATACTCTTCGAGCCGGGAGCGGGCTGCGGCAACGCGCACAGTGCCCTCCGCGATTCCTCCCAATTGGACAATGCGTTCGGCGATCAAATCCACGTAGGACTCCACCGACTCGTCAATTTGATCGAAAAGTTCATGCAGCCCGATAAAGTGCGGGCCTTTCACGTTCCAATGCGCTTGTTTCAACTGCATCTGAAGATCCACAGCGTCTGCCAGCCGCTGGTTCATGAGGGCGTCGAGTTCTGATCGCCGCTCTCGCGTTATATCGTTTTCGGTTTCATACATTTTAGGTGTTGCCGCGTGTTCGTTAGCCGCATGTTTCATATAATCGAATCTCCTCTCTTTGTATTTGATGGTTCCACATTTGCGATTTGGTATTCATAGATCTTTCTTTGGCCCCGTATCCGCCTCGGAAGGGAGTCACTCGTTTACCCCCACACCTCGAAAGGAGTCAGACGTCACCGTATCCGCAAAGCGCGATCTCTCTATTGGCGGGGGCAACTCACGTTCGCGGCATAAACGCGCAAAGAGCTTCACGGCATCTCTGCCGACAGCGCCTTCATCAGTGATTAAGTTCAGACCGTGTTTCCGGACGAACTGGGTCAGTTCGGAACTCACTTTTGTTGTCAAGCCATCGTCCTTGTCATCGTCGATGACCGCCAGGGCGGCGTCCTGGATTTGTCGAAGCGCGGCCCACCGCTCAAGCCAATCACGAAGCCAAGACGGAAGGGAATAAGCACGCCGCGCTGGAATTACGCAGGCCAGCACGAACTCGTTACCGATGCCGCGCGTGCGGCCGCGAATCTTGGCAATGCTCACGACTGGCATGGACGAGAGACGCAGCACAAAGTCACGCCAAAGGCCCAGCACCTCGGGCCGTTCAACTGCCTTGGCGACGTCGAGATGGGCGATGAAAAAATCGGGATTCGCCGACTGGAACACGACGGCCTTCACGGACGGGTCTGCCTCGAGGTCGGTCATGAGCGCTCCCAATTCGACAATCGTGGTGGGAACAAACATGTTGATCGGCGGATTGCTGAAGGTGATTGTCCACTGGCCCGGATGGGTGCGGTCGATGTTGAACTGCGAAGGGTTAGTCATGGCGCATTTGCTCCTCTCTTGTGAAGATCGACGTAAAACGGACGAATCGCATTCTTGTCAGATGCCTGCTCGGCGCTTTGTTGTGGATCGGGCGACACAACGGCTGTTCGAGTGCTGAGACCTCGCCGTGAGGCGGCGTTTGGAATGATGTCGATTTTGTCCGCAGTTTTCATATTTGCCCGTCTCTGATGCAGCCTGCGTGCCAAAGAGAGAACGACCCGATCGGTCGCTATGCAAGAGATTGCTGGACAATGGTTTAAAACTTTGAGGTTTATAAAACTCCCCGCCGAGTCGAGCATCAAAAACTGAGTTGATCGCGTCGTCCGGTGGACGCGTCGTCGCCGGAACGTCACCGGGCCATTCCAAAGTTAAAGAGTGAGGCCCGCTGGTTGCCCCGAAGCCGAAGGACATTGAAAAACTTCCCGCTCCTCACTTAGCTTTTTGAGGATCAATTGTCGCTTTGTGTTTATGGAACGATGAACGGCATCAGCTATAATGATGGAATGATTCGCATGATATAATGAATGATTCCTCGGATCGTGACGTGGAGGTCTTTACAGAAGCCCTCCAATTGTCCGCCGGCGAACGGGCCGCTTATTTGGAGCGCGCTTGCGGCGGCGACGATGGATTACGCCAAAAGGTCGAAGCCCTCCTCAAAGGTCACGATCAGGCCGGTGATTTTTTAGAACATCCTCCGCATGAGACTTCGGCGCCGACCAGACCCGGAACTTCTGCCGGCGAGAAACCCGGCGATCGGGTTGGCCGCTACAAATTGTTACAGCAAATCGGCGAAGGTGGGTGCGGCATCGTTTTCATGGCCGAACAAGAAGAGCCGGTTCGGCGGCGGGTCGCCTTGAAGATTATCAAGCCGGGCATGGACACGAAGAGCGTCATTGCCCGGTTTGAGGCGGAGCGGCAGGCGCTGGCGCTGATGGACCATCCCAACATCGCCAAAATATTCGATGCCGGAGCGACGGAATCCGGCCGGCCGTATTTTGTCATGGAATTGGTTCGAGGGATTAAAATCACTGAATACTGCGATCAGCATGCGCTGACGACCGAGGAGCGGCTGAAGCTGTTTGTGCAGGTTTGCCGGGCGATTCAACACGCGCATCAGAAGGGAATCCTCCATCGGGATATCAAACCTTCCAACATCCTGGTCACCCAGACCTTGGAGGGCGCGACCCTGCCGGTGGTGATTGATTTTGGAATTGCCAAGGCCACGACCAACCAGCGATTGACGGACAAAACCCTTTTCACGGCGTTCGAGATGCTCATTGGCACGCCCGCCTACATGAGCCCCGAGCAGGCCGTGCTCACCAGTGTCGATGTCGATACGCGCACCGACATCTACAGCCTGGGTGTATTGCTTTACGAATTGCTCACCGGCTCGACGCCTTTTGACTCGGGAGAATTGCTCAAGTCCGGGCTGGACGAAATCCGCCGGACGATCCGCGAAAAAGAACCCGCCCGCCCTTCGACGCGGTTAAGCAAGTTGACCAGAGGGGATTTAACCACCATAGCCCAACACCGCAAGTCCGAGCCTCCCACCCTGATTCACGCCGTTCGCGGAGACCTGGACTGGATAACGATGAAGGCTTTGGAGAAGGACCGGACGCGCCGTTACGAAACGGCCTACGGCATGTCGCTCGACATTCAACGTTATTTGGCCAATGAGCCCATTTTGGCGCGTCCTCCCAGCAAGCTTTACAGGCTGCAAAAGACGTTCCTGCGCAATAGATTTCTTTTCATCGGCATCGGCATCATCGCGCTACTCCTGGTGGTGAGCTTGATCGTCGTGTCCAGCTCCCTCGCGGAGGAGAGACGGGCAAGGCGGGAGGCGGACGCGGCGTCGCTCAAGAGCCAGCAATTCGCCAAATTCCTCAAAGAAATGCTCAATGGCATCGGACCCTCCGTGGCGCGCGGCCGCGATACCGCGATCGTCCGGGAAATTCTCGACGCAACGGCTGCAAACCTCGGCCCGGAGCTGAGCAAGCAGCCCGCGGTTGAAACCGATTTGCGCAGCTTTCTCGGCAAGCTCTATGGTGAAATCGGGAAGCATGACCAGGCGGAAGCGATGGAACGCGCGGCCCTGGCGATTTGCAGGCAGCAATACAAACCGGGCAGTCCAGAAGTAGGTAACGCACTAAACAATTTAGGCGAGGAGCTCATGGCCGAGCGCAATTATTCCGAGGCGGCGCCAGCGATCCGTGAAGCGCTGGCGATTCGACGGCAGCTCTATGGCAACGAAAATGCGGAAACGGCCGCTTCACTCAATGACTTGAGTGGGGTGTACAGGGAGGAAGGAAAGTTGTCCGAGGCGGACGCGATGGCGCGGGAAGCGCTGGCAATTAGGCGAAAATTGTTCACTAACGAGGACTTGGAAATCACGGATTCGCTTCGCAACCTCTCCATGATCCTGGGAGCCGAAAATAAGTGGGCCGAATCCGAAGCGATGGCTAAGGACGTCCTGGCGATGAAGCGCCGGCTACTTGGACCCGACCACCCGTTTGTGGCGTCGGCGTTGGAAGATGTGGCTTGGGCAGCAAACGGCAGGCGGGATTTCGCGGAGGCACAAATACTGGAGGAACAGGTCCTGGCGATGCGCCAAAAGTTTTTGGCGGATGAGCATCCTGATATGGGAAGAACCCTGAACGCCCTGGGGCAAGTGATGGCAAGGCGAGGCAACCTGCCGGAGGGGCATGCCGTGTTGAAGGGAGTTCTGGCGATTCAACGCAACCTGTTCGGCGAGGACAATCCGGCTACTCTCGAAACGATCGGCGATCTGGCCGGCATGGCTGAGTCCGAAGGCAAATGGTCGGAAGCGGAAACACTGTTTCGGGAATCATTGGCTGGATGGCGGAAACGCGGGGACAACGGGGGGCCTGATTTGCTCTATGCCATGCGCGGTTTGGGTTTGACGCTTGAAGGCGAAAACAAATGGCCGGAAGCGGAAACGCTGTGGCGTGAATCGTTGGACGCGTGGCGCAAACGTGAGGGAACCGAGGGACAGCAATCGATGTACACCTTGCGCAAGCTGGGTTTGGCGCTCGAAGCCGAAAGCAAATGGCCGGAGGCGGAAGCCGTGCATCGCGAAGCCCTGGCCATATCGCGCAAAAAAGGGGATGAGGATGCGGAAGCGTTGGTGGATTTGGAACGCGTCGTTCGCATACTCGTGGCGCAGAAGAAATTTGGCCAGGCAAAGCCACTCCTCGACGAAGTGCTGACCCGAGATTTTGTCAGGCGGCCGGCGAGCGCGGATCTCCTCGTGCAAAGGCTTGATCTCCTGGGCCGTCAGGGGCGATGGCAGGAGGCCGAGCCAGACGCCGCCCTGGCCGTGGACCTTCTGCCGACGGATCATTACCGCTACCATACGTTGGCCGCTCTCCTGGCCATAACCAAGAATCGTCCGGCCTATGAACAACTCTGCAAGAGCCTTCTCTCCAAGTTCGCCAACCCCACCAATCCCTACGTCGCTGAACGAATCGCGCAGGATTGTCTTCTGTTGCCGCATTCCGGGGAGGATTTGGAATTCTTGGACAAACAGGCCGACCTGGCGATCGCGCTCGGAAGCGGCTCAGGCGATTTGCCCTATTTCCAGGCGTGCAAGGCGATGGCGAATTACCGGCTGGGACGATTTCCAGTGGCTATTGATTGGGGTGAGAGGGCGGTAAAATGCTCGATACCTGACGCACAAGCCAAAGCTTATGCCGTCCTGGCGATGGCGTATTGGCAGCTTGGGGAAAAGGATGCGGCACGGGCCATGTTGGCCAAGGGAGACGCCTTAGCGCCAAGCATTCAACCGGAGCGCCAGGCGATGGATTTGGGCGACTCTTGGGTGGCCTGGCTCATCGCGCGGATTTCATTGGACGAGGCCGACGCGCTTATCCAATCCGGATCAACTGCTGGTCACAACTCAAACCAACCATGATAAAACCACTATTCCTTGTTTCACTCGCTACGGGCATTGCCGCCAACCTCACTGCCGCCGAACCCAAAAACGCGCCGCCTTCGCGCGAAGCCATCGAATGGTGCGATATCTGGATTTCCCATGCGAACGAAACGAATCTACCGCGCGTCCTCCTCATCGGCGACTCCATCGCGCGCGACTATTATCCTGAGGTGGAAAAGCATCTCGCCGGCAAGGCCTTTGTGGCGCGCCTTGCCACATCGCGCTTCGTGGCCGACCCGGTGCTGCTCAAGGAAATTGAATTGGTTTTAGACCAAGCGAAGTTCGACGTCATCCATTTTAACAACGGCATGCATGGCTGGCAGCACAGTGAGGCGGAGTATCGAAAGGCCTTCCTTAAATTGATCAAAACCATGCGCGCTCACGCGCCGAAGGCCAGGTTGATTTGGGGTGCCACAACCCCGCTGCGCGATGGCCACGGCGTCACTTATGATACAAACGCAAAATACTCGGACGGACGGATTGCCGCCCGCAACGCCATCGCGGCGGAAATCGTGACGGCGCAGAATATTCCGATCGACGATCTGAACGCGGCGATGCGGGGCCATCCCGAATACCACAGCGACAACGTCCATTTCAATGGCCAGGGAATTCAGATGCAAGCGGCCCAAGTTTCCGCCGAAATTGAGAGGTTCCTGCCGCGATAATAGATGACCAGCCGTCCGCGACGGCGATGGCTCACGGAGCGGGAGCACTGACTCGAACCAGTATGGAGAAAAGACTGGCCTTCGATAAGTTTCAGCGATACGCTTTCCCAGTAGTGCATTCTTTGGGTGGGTGCATGAATGACGCCACACTATTATTAACCGCGATGGAGCAAGGCGACCCAACGGCCGCCGACAAACTGCTCGAACTGCTGTACGAGGAACTACGCCGGCTCGCGGCCAGCAAGATGGCACGGGAAACTCCCGGCCAGACACTCCAGCCGACGGCATTGGTGCATGAGGCATGGTTGCGATTGGTAGGCGCCAACAACCCGACATTTGAAAACCGTGCCCACTTCTTTTCCGCCGCGGCCGAGGCGATGCGCCGTATCCTGATCGACCGCGCGCGCCGCAAACTCAGAATACGTCATGGAGGAAGTTTGGAGCGCGTGGAGCTGGACGAGCAGGAATTGGCCGCGCCTGGAACCGACGAGCAATTATTGGCGGTGCATGAAGCGCTGGACCTTCTCGCCCAAACCCATCCGGTCCAGGCTCAAGTGGTCAAGCTTCGTTATTTCGCCGGCATGACCAACGAGGAAACAGCCGAGGCCTTGGATGTTTCCGTCGCCACGGTAAAGAATTACTGGGCGTTTGCCCGCGCCTGGATTTTCAACGAAATCAGGAATTCCCGGAAAACCACTTAGGAGGCGTTAATAAATTAAGGTGGCAACCTGACTGGTGCTTTTGGCGGCTGGCGGCGTTGCTCCTCAGTCGAAGATCCACGAGGGATATTCTCCTTCGTCGCGCCTTGCCAGCCGCCAAAATCCCCGCGCCAACTTGCCACCTTAATTTATTAACGCCTCCTTAGCCATTTCTCTCTAAAACGTCGCTTTGTTTAGTGGCGGGTAATACACCCCATGAACATAACTAATTAATGACGCACTGCCATGAACACGACTATCGAAGAATTAGACGTTCCTCCAGCCGGGGAGGTGGTTTGGAGGAGACCGGATTCAGCTTTGTTGGAGGACGACGAAACCGAAAGTGTCACCGGCGATCACCGGAGCGAAATTGAGGAGAGTTCCCGAGGTGAGGCGTTATGCCTTGAGGAGAAGGCGTGTTTCAAGGACAACTTCGAAGGGATTATTGGGCGAAGCGCCGCCATCCGCGCGTTGGGCAAACAGATCAAAGTCGTTGCTCCCACCGGTTCCACCGCTCTCATCCTCGGTGAGACTGGCACCGGGAAGGAACTCATTGCGCGGGCCATCCACAATCTGAGTCCGCGCCGCGACCGTCCCTTCATCAAAGTCAATTGCGCCGCGATTCCCGCGGGGCTGATTGAAAGCGAACTGTTCGGGCACGAACGCGGCGCGTTCACTGGGGCAGTCACCCGAAGGACGGGCCGCTTCGAAATGGCAAATGGGGGCACGCTGTTTCTCGACGAAATCGGGGACATTCCCCTGAAGCTGCAGCCGAAGCTGTTGCGTGTGCTGCAGGAGCAGGAATTCGAACGCATTGGCAGCACGCAGACCACGCGAGTCAATGTGCGCATCGTGGCGGCGACCAGCCGGGACCTGCCGCGCATGGTCGCCGCCAGGGAATTCCGGGCCGACCTCTACTATCGCCTCTGCGTTTTCCCCCTGCGTGTGCCGGCATTGCGGGAGCGGTCGGAGGACATTCCGCTGTTGGCGCGCCACTTTGTTGAGCTTTATTCCGGCAGGACGAGCAAGCGAGTCAGTGATGTTCCGCTTGAGACGATGGAAGTTTTTTCGAGCTACCCGTGGCCGGGCAATGTCCGTGAATTGCAGAACGTGATCGAGCGAGCGGTGATCCTTTCGCCGGGCAGGGTTCTGCGGGCGCCTCTGGAGGAATTGCAACCATCGCCTCCAGTGACCGGCGCGGCTGGCACGACAAAGCACGATGACCCGACAACGCTCAAAGACGTGGAACGCGAGCACATTATTAAGATCCTCGGCGCGACCAAGTGGGTTCTCGGAGGCCCCAATGGGGCAGGGGCCATGTTGGGTTTGCCTCGTACGACACTCATCGCCAAAATGCAAAAACTGGGTATATCGCGGGCGCAGGCTTGAAGCTGTTTCTTACTCCTGCCGTTGCGGTTTGGCACTGTCTGGGGATTCCGGCATCCAAACCTGCATTTGACACGTCCCGCGGTTGGCGTTGGCGTAATAGGGCGTGGCTGTGACCTTGAACGGCACGGCGGCGGTCTGGTCTTGGCCCGTCCGGAAGACAGCCGTCGCGGTTCCGTTCAGAACGGTGACTCCGCCCAGCAGGTTGCTCCGGTATTCCGGCGTGAATTGCGTTCCCGGCGGAATGATTAGATTTTGAACCCCGGCCCCGTTGTCCGCGCCTTCGAAGCAATAAACAACCGGGCCGCGGATCAGGGCAACCCGGCCATTATCGGCTTCGGCATTTGGATGCGCGGTCACACGTTGAACCGGCATGTCCAAAGTCATTTGAAGGACATCGCCGGATTTCCAGCGGCGGCGCAGCACGGCGTAACCGCAAGTGATTTCCGGATTTTCCACCGGCTTTCCATTCAGTTTCAGATGCGCGGCGCCGCTCCATGGACGATTGCTGGCTTGATACAAATCGTTAGGAGAAGCCGCGCCCTGGCACCAACCCGGAATGCGGATGCGCAAATCAAATTCGCCGGCTTTGGCCGAATCAATGGTGATTTTCACATCGCCTTTCCACGGATAGCCGGTCGTCTGCTTTAGTCGCACGGTTTGGCCGACAAACGGAATCCGAGCTTCGCTGCCGACGAACAGGTTTACATAAATACCCGTCTTATCTCGCGCATAAATGCAGCCCGGCATCGCGCCCATGAGCTTCAGGAACATGGGCGGGCAGCACGGGCAGCCGTTCCACGCCCAGCGAGAATTGCCATTCGCCGCTTGCAGCGGGTTGACATAGGTGTAGGCATCTCCCGCCAGCGAAACGCCGGCCAGCGCGCCGTTATAAAGCTCGCGTTCCAGCGCGTCCACGCAGGCTGCGTCGCCGGTGAGCAAATTCAAGTTGCGATCAAAAAATCCCGCGCCGACCGCCCCGCAGGTTTCCAGATAGCCGTCGTTGGGCAGAAAATAATCTTTGCCAAAGGCCTCCCCTTCGGCGGTCGCGCCGATGCCGCCGGTGATGTAGGTCTTTTTGCCGTTCATATTCTCCCACAAGCGAATGGCCGCGGCGCGATAATCTTCGCGTCCATTGATGCCCGCCAGCGCGCTCACGCCCGCGGCCAGCAACGCCGCGCGCACCGCGTGACCTTCGATGGTTTGTTGCTCAAAGACCGGCTGGTGGTCCTGGTTGTAGGCGCCATAGGATGACTGATCTTTGCGCGGATGTCCCCGCGCTTCCACCCAGTATTGCGCCAAGTCCAGATAGCGTCGTTCCTCCACTGGGACTGGCATCTGGCGTTTCAGTTCCGGATGTTCGCCGAAAAATAAGAACAAATTCCCGAACGCTTCCTCGGCGATGGCGTGGTTGGGAACCAGTTCATATTTGGGGGCCGGGCCGACTTGGTCGCAGGTGTAATTGGCCAGTTTGACCGCGACTCTCAGCAAGCTGGTCTTGCCCGTGGCTTGATAATAATGCACCGCCGCTTCGCAGAGCGCGCCCACGTTATACATTTCGTGCTGCCAGCCGTCATTGCCGCCGTTCCGTCCCCAGCGCTGATGGGGATGTTGCAGTTGCGTCCAGGTGTTGAGATAACCATCCGGATCCTTGTCCTGCGCGGCCGCAATGCGGACGATGTAGCCGTCAATCCGCCGTTCCAGCGCGGGATCCGGCTGGGCCGCCAAAAAATCGGCAGACCCGCGAATCATTTCATAGATCAGTCCGTCATACCACGGCGGGCCGGCATGACCGTCCAACTTGCCGTCACGGACGCGATCAAAATTATTCAGCGCGCCACCGCGGTCGTTTTCGAACTTGTCGAAGCAATCCGGAATCGTAACTTCCTGCCAAACGCGGCGCTTGGGCGACCAGAAGGCATCTTCGATCATCACCGATTGGATCGGCGCTGGCGTGAGTTGATTGGCGGGCTGCGCCGTTGCGGTGCTCAGGCTGCCTGGTGAACGCCATAGCATTCCAACCATGATGCCGACGACAATATTCTTCATAGTGCGAGCACCAATGCTGGAGCATCCCCTGGATCGCCGCAAGCTTCCATCTGACACAATGCTCGTTCCCTCCAGCGAGCGCCCCTGCCTGGCACGAACAAAAAAAATTCCGGTTGCAAGGGTTCGCGATGAGCATCACCGAAGTGACGAAACCCGAACGCCTCGTTTTTTCGCACGGCGGCGGCCGCGAGGGCGCGCCCAGCGCGGCTTTTGTGGCGACGTGGATTTTTGATGGGATCGACTCTGCCCAGACGAAGGTGACTATTCGCATGGTCTTTCCCACGGCGGCGGACCGCGACAATGTGGTCAGGGAATACGGAGCCATCGAAGGCGCGAAACAGACCCTGGAACGCCTGGCCGAGCATTTGCCAAAGATGGCCTGATCAAGAAAAACGAACGGAACTCACCCAATTCCCCTTTGACTTCCCGGCGCGAATTGCTTTCAATTCGCCCATGCATTCTTCATTTCTTCTCGCGATGGCGGGACTGCTCACGTGTTCTCTATCAACAGGTTTTGCCGAGGAGCCCAACCCGGGCAAACAGGTCGAGCAGGAACTTAAAACCAGCGACGGTTCGATCCCTTATCTGCTCTATCTCCCAAAGAATTACGGGACGGAAACCGGCCAGCCGGCACAAGGCAAATGGCCCTTGGTCCTATTTCTTCACGGGCGCGGCGAAAGCGAAGGCCCGCTGAGCAACGTCAAGAAATGGGGGCCGCCCAACTTTATCGATCACGGGATTGAATTCCCCTACATCATCGCCTCCCCCCAATGTCCGCCCTCCCCGAAGTCCTGGAATTCCCCTGAGGAACAAAAGCTCTTGCTGGCGCTGCTGGATCATTTGACCAACACCTTCAAAATCGACACCGACAGGGTTTATTTGACGGGGCTGAGCATGGGTGGTTTCGGCTCTTGGCGGCTGGCGGCCGATCATCCGGACTTGTTTGCCGCGGTCGTGCCCGTTTGCGGCGGCGGCAACCCGGCAGACGCGGACAAACTTAAGAACCTCCCCATCTGGGCCTGGCACGGCGAGGCGGATCCGACAGTGCCGGTCAAACGCTCCATTGAAATGGTCGATGCGATCAAGAAAGCCGGGAGCGCCACCATTCGCCTGACCACGCTCGCGCACATCGGCCACGTTTCCTGGCAAGCCGCTTACGCTTCGCCCGACATGTGGCAATGGCTGAACGAACAATCGGCGGCGAAGAACCGCGAGCGAGCCAAACAGCAGTAGCAATGGCCAAAGCACATGGAAATGAAACTAGCGAGATTCTCAACTCCCCTACGGCATTTGTTTCTTCTCCTGGCCTGCGGCCTGATGGCGCTTCCGGCGCGGGCGGAAGTCCGGCTGCCGAACATTTTCTCCAGCCACATGGTGTTGCAGCGCGACATGCCGATTCAAATCTGGGGTTCGGCCCAGCCGAATGAATCCATCACCATCACGCTTGGCTCCTCAGCCGCACAGGCCACCGCCAATGATCGTGGCGAATGGAGAGCCACGCTGCCAGCCATGCCCGCGGGCGGGCCCTTCGTTCTGAAGGTGGCCGGCTCCAGCGAAGTGGTCTTTGATGATGTCATGATCGGCGAAGTGTGGCTGTGTTCCGGGCAATCCAACATGGAAATGGGCATTGGCATGATCCGCGACTCGCAACGCGAAATCGCCGAAGCGGACCATCCTGGCCTTCGCCTGTTTCTCAACAAGCGTGAATGGTCCGCCACCCCAAAACAAAATGTCAACGGCGCCTGGGTGCGTTGCACGCCCCAGACGGTGGCCGACGGCGGGTGGGACGGGTTCTCGGCGGCGGCCTACTTCTTTGGCCGCAAGTTGCATCAGGAGTTGGGCGTGACGATTGGATTGATTGAATCCAGTTGGGGCGGGACTCGCATTGAATCATGGACCCCTCCGCGGGGATTTGCCTCCGTCCCCGCTTTGCGGAATGAATTCGAAGCGGTCGAGATGGGTGATCCCAAGACCGAGCGCCACGAGAAGCTCTTGCGCGAAACGCTGGACTCCATCGAACGCTGGCTCCACGAGGCGCGGCGCGCTCTGGAAGAAAAAACCCTCGTGCCGCCGATGCCGCCTTATCCCAATGAATTGCTTGCGCCGCACGATGTGCAAAACGCCACCGCGCTTTATAACGGCGCGATTCATCCGCTGGCCCCGTTCGCCATTCGCGGCGCTCTTTGGTATCAAGGCGAATCCAACCTGGGCGAGGGAATGCGCTACGCCGAACACATGAAGGCGTTGGTCGGTGGCTGGCGCGAAATCTGGCACGAAGGCGAATTTCCATTTTATTTCGTGCAGATCGCTCCCTACAATTACGGTGCCAATCCCGAGGCGGAACCGGAACTTTGGGAAGCACAGGCTGCCGCCGCACAGAGCATTCCCAATTGCGGCATGGCCGTCATCAATGACGTCGGCGATTTGCGCGACATCCATCCCAAAAACAAGCAAGCAGTCGGGAACCGCCTGGCTCTGCTGGCGCTGGCAAAAACCTATGGGCGCAGCGATGTGGAATGCTCCGGGCCGGTTTACCGGTCTATGGAAGTCGAAGGCGGCAAACTGCGCCTGCATTTCGATCACGCCGGCGCGGGCCTCTCCACCCGCGATGGCAAAGCGCCTGATTGGTTCGAAATCGTGGATGCGGAAGAAGGCGGCTTTGTCAAAGCGGACGCCGTCATTGAAGGAGCGAGCATTGTTTTGTCGTCCCCGGAAGTGCGGAACCCGGTGGCCGCCCGTTTTGCTTGGAGCATGCTGGCCGAGCCGAACCTCCTCAATGGCGCGCGGTTACCGGCGAGCGCCTTTCGCGCCGGCTCCATTCCGCGGCGCGATTATCTGGCCACCCGCGTTCCCGAGGCGAAGGAATACACGCTGGTGTATGACCTGAACATCGCCAAGGCCGGCCATGATATTTACTACGATGTTGATAATCACAATAGCATCACGTCGCGCTTCGACCGGATTGCGTATTGTCTGGAATTGCAAAAATCGACTGGGCAAAGCGAATTCGTCTTCGTCTCGATGGATGCCTTCACGCCGGATTTGGCGAAAATCGGCGTGCCGTCGATCCAGTCCGGCGCATTTTTCCAGGAGAACGTCAAACATATGAACGTCGTTTCCAACGTGCGCGGCCTCGAGGAGGGCCGGGATTTGCCGGGGGGAAACATCGAATTCTGGCCGTACAACTACGGCCCGGCCAACAAAGCCGGGGTTCCGAATGCTTCCAATGATATTTACGACTTCGGCGACGAACCGGTTCCCCCGGCGGAGGGCTACGGCTCGATGCAGATTCACAATCACGACGCCCGGCAGACGCTCCTGGCCTTCAATCACTGGAGCGAAGGCCCGCGCGCCGACGTTGGGATTGGCAATCGCGACCACGACGCGCCGGATTGGACCTTCGCGGGCAACGCCGATACTTACAGCTTCAAACGCCTGCGGGTGTTGGTGCGGTGCCAGCCGCGGGCACCAGAATAGACGCCGGGTTTGCGGGCAAGGCCGTGGTAGCAGCGCTCGGTGCTTCATCGATTGGCGCCGCTGGACGGATTAGGGCAAAGCGCAAAAGTTTTGACCAGAGGCACGGCTTGTGTGAGCTTGACGAGTATCCCGATGCGCCTTGCCTGTTTCCGAACGACTGGACTGATGTGGCTCCGCAGATTCCTGCCGGTGGCTGTCGTCTTCGGTGCCGTAGCCGTCCCGGCTTCGGCGGAGATTGTGTTTCAGGACCTTTTCTCATCAAGCACCGGCAACGTTAGCCACAGCGTGCCGTGGATTGATGTCTAATTCAATTCAACGCCGGCTCAACTTACATCATAACCAACGCCTCGTTGGTCGGCGATACCCCGCTGTTGTTGCTCCACGCCACGAATGTCCTGGTCAACGGGAACGGGTGCAAGGTGCTGATCACCAATCCGCGCATCGGCTTTCTGCAAGTCCATGCTTGCTCCAATGTCATCGTGCAAGGGTTCTCGGTCGATTATGACCCGCTCCCGTTTACCCAAGGCGTGGTAACTCATAATTTTTATGCCAGCAATGATGTGCCGAAAGAAAAGGCAATCGAGTTCGCGGTGGATCCCGGGTATCCGTGGCCGACGAACGCAAACTATATCGACAGCAACGCGGTCGCCGTTGGTTTGCGTTGGGGCATGTTGATCGATCCGGACCATCCCGGACGGGTGGCGCCGGGGGCCAGCGCGCAGTGCTTTTACACCAACGCCAATGGCGCGTTCAAAATGTACTTGACATCGTCATCCGATGTCATGGCAACGATCCAACCGGGAGGCCTCTGGTGCATGATCTCGTGCTGGAACGTCTCCATGGTTTTTTCTGCCGTTCAATCTTACCAGGTCACGTTTCTGAACAACACGAACTGCGCCGCGGCGGGAGAGAGTTATGTCGCCAGCTACACGCCTTTGGTCAGCGAAATCGGCGGCCATATTGAGTTCGGCCCGCCGCCGGCCGGGGCCACCGCGCCTCGCCGCCGCACCTCCAATTCCGATGGCGGCCTGATGATTGAATCGCGCATTGGCCCGTGGGTGCAAGGCTGTGTCTTCGACGGGTTGAGCGACGATACGGCCAACGCTTGCACGCCGCCGTTTATCGTCACCAACACGATGACGAGGCCGGCCAACACGTTTGCCTTGTTTAAAAATGGGTCCAGCACCGAACTCCCACCAATCTGCTGCCGTTTGAAGTTGAGGTTGGAGATTCCTTCCTGCTCTTCAATGCCACCAACGGTGTGGTCTTTGACCGCGCAACCGTCACCAACGTGAGCTTGCCAGACGTCACCTTTGACCACGCGATCACGAACGTGGCGCCGGGCACATACGACACCAATACGCTGTTCGTGAACGAAGCTCTCAACACCTCGGCAGTGTATTTGGACAATCAATTCAGCGATTCGGGGTTCCACGGCATTTACTGTCGTGCCAACAATATTTTAATCGCGCATAACACCGTTACGGGCATGGGCTACAATGCCATTGTCGCCTTTCCGAACATGGTCAGCAGGTTTCTAAATCTCTTTGCGCCGACCAATGCGGTCATCTTGGACAATATCTTGTCGGATGGCGGCTTTTCCTATGAGGCGCTCCACAACGCGATCCCGACGCAATTGCCGGAATATGCGTTGTTGGGGATTTACAAGGCCGCTGTCGGCTCGGATTACGTGACGAACGGTTTTGACATCTCCGGCGTCCGGATTCTCTACAATGCGTTTCTCAACTGGCGCCGCGCTCCACTGACGCTGCGGAATGCCACGGACGTGAGCATCATCGGCAACTACTTCGGCCCGCCAGTGACCAGCGACGGTCTGATGCCGTTGACCAACGATTTTATTGGCGACTTGTGGGCGGCTGATTACCCAAACCTTACGATCTCCAACAACGTAAACGGGACAGGCTTGGCCTATGATGAAGTCTTCAGGAGGACGGAACGGTGGTTTCCATCCCGAACGCCCTCACCGAACCGCTGGCCCCGCAATTGAATGCGGATCTCGCCGGAAGCGCTCTTGTGATCAGTTGGGTCACTCCCGCGCCGGACTTTGTCCTGCAACAAGTCAACCATCTCGGCGGCGACGCGAGCGACTGGGCCGATGTTACAAATGCCTCCGTGCTTTCTGGAAGGTCCAACTTGGTCGCGATGCCGTTGCGTGGTGCGGCCGGAGCGTTCTTGCGGGCGCGTCAAAGATAAGGCGGGCGGGAGGGCCGGCTGCCTGCTGGCTCGATGCGACGGGCATCTGGCTTTGGTGTGGAATTCCTCGCCCACTCCAGGGGTGCTGTTCCAATTCAAAAGCAATCGGGTTGTTATAATTTTTGCTGTGGCACCAGCAGCGAATTAAGGTTTTTGTTGCGCGAGGCGCTGGGCGTGGAGCAGATGTGAGGCGGAGTCGAGCTGCAACAAAAACCCGCTGAACTAAATCCGACCTGGTGACGAGTGCGGGACGCTTCCATTGGTGGCCGGCAGCGGGGGCCGAACCGACCGTTGGGTTGGATGTCAGCCATGCAAGGCGCGCCCTTATGGCGACCGATTATCCCCACCGGCTAAAGGCTGGAGGTGGGAATAAAAAAGAACACTCTCCCCCTTACGTTCCAAATTTGCCTGGTTTAGAGTGGGGGTGTGAGCGCAGTTTTTGCGTATCGAGGGCGAGAAGCCGGCGCCCAGGACATCGAGTTTATCCGGGGGGTTGATCGCGGCCCATCCGGGTTTAAGCCGCCAATCGTAGAACTGGACCTCAGTCATGGCCGAGGTTCTCCTCTCGCCGCAATAACTCGGCGTTAATCTGAGAGAGTTCCTCCAACTGCTCCTGAATTTGGCGGTAATGCTCGATGGCGTCTTGAGCGGACTGCTGCTGGGGGGAGGTCTTAAGGAGGAATTTGTTGACCTTGCCCACCGCCAGACACTGGGTCAGGTAGTAAAAGGGGCCGTGCTTATCGCCACCGTGGTGGCAATGGCAGTTGGCTTTACCACAGCGAGAGAATCGCTCCACCAGCGAGGCGCGCAGAGAGTCGGGACGGATTTTGATCTGGGAAAGGAGAAATCGCTTGCGCTGGCGCAAGGCGAAGGTGGATTTGGCGGTATCGTATATCCTAGCCATGTATAGGGAGAGGATAGCGAAACGGCCGCAAAGGTCAACCAAAAAGAAAGTGGGGTCAAAATGCGAAAATGCTCCCACCCCTGAAAACAGGCGCTGGGAAGGCGTTTTTCAAGAACTCATGCGAAACCGCTGGAGCTGTCGCCGGTCGAATTGGCTAGCGTGTTCTGCTCATTCTTGATCTTCGTGAGGCGTTTGCGGAAGGCCTCGTCCGGAAGCAAAGAGATCAGATTCCCCTTCTGGAGGAACTGCGAGACGCCACGAATCGAACCGCGGACATCCTCCCATTGCTCGTGGTCTAATGTGGTCAGTGAAAGGCCCGCGCCGGAATTGGGCCTTGATCGACCCTCCGACTGAGAACGCAGCTCTTGGGCTATTTGTGATTGTTGCTCACGGGTCAGGCCGGCGATTTCGATGCACTTTTCATCTTCAACCAACGATTGCCAGAGCGACTCGATGTGTCCTTTAAGAACAACATGCTTGCGAGGCTTCAGGTCGTCCTTGAAGTTTGGGTTGCCGGGCCGAGAATTGAGAAGACGATTGCGGAGCGTGAGATCGAGCAAACGCTGCCTTGAGCGCCGAAGCTTTTCAGCAACATCCCCGGAGACCGACTTCTCGCGAGCGGTCCGATTGTCTGGCAACGGCTTGCTCATAGCACCTTCGATTGATGGGAAGAGGAAACCAGAGTCAACCGGTCTTTGGGAAGCCGGGGTTTTCCGTCTCTTCCACAAGTCCCACGATGGACTTCCTGAGTGCGAACCATGGATGCTGAAAAACACCCGCACACCGCGGGAGGGGTAAGGTGCGGAAGCGATCCCGACGTCAGTTTAGACGCCTTAAACTCAACCAGCGATGGTTCCTCTGTCCGTCTTCACATATCAGATGGCGAGGACGGCCCGCGCCACACGCTGCCGCCAAAGGTTGTCACATGGATCACGGCCTCGTTGGCGGGATCGAACTCGACCCGCTGGATGTTGGAAAACGGTAGATCATCGAAGGCCCTCCAGGTTTTCCCGTCGTCGCGCGAGAGCCAGAGGCCCGCCCCGGGCGCGTCTTCGGTCAGGGTCATGTAAATCCAGCCGTCGTGCTTCGGGTTGAAATAGCCGCCGAATGTCTGTGGTCCTCCGCGGCCGATGCGTTGCCAGGATTGGCCGCCGTCTGCGGTGAGGTAGAGGCCGCCGGATTGGTCGCCCCGACCAGCGTCTGCCGCGCCCAACAGGATTCGCCGGCTATTGCGCGGATCGACGGAGAAGTCCTTGGGATACAACAGAGGCTTGGAGGCATTGATCTTCTCCCAAGTCTCCGCTCCGTCTTTGGACCGATAGAGGCCTGTGCCATCCACCATGAGTGGCTGGCCCGATGCGGGGCGCTTGGCGCAGATGACGGCGAAAAGCGTGCCGTCGTGGTGAAGAATCACCCGATAGACCCGCGTGTTGCCGGGATTACCCAGGCCGGCTTTCTTGAGCGTCCACGTCTTACCATCGTCGATGGATTTGAAAACGCCTTCGTCAAACACGCCGGCGTAGAGCGTGCGCGCGTTCTTGGGACTGGCGGAATCTAGCACGATGGAAGTGACTGGTTTGCGCGGCAGTCCTTCCGTCTGGCTTTCCCATGACACGGCAAAGTTGGTGGAGAGACAGACACCTCCTGGGCCCTGATGGCCGTGTCGCTCGGTGATATTATGCCGCTTCCGATCCTATGCCGCGTCGGCAGCTTAGAACCCTCAAGTTCCTTCGAAAGCGGCACGATCCGATGATTGCCGACGCGGCATAATTCAGAGGCTCTCCAGGTAGGCGAGCA
>JBKQWF010000299.1:0-20030 GCA_052139695.1 Limisphaerales bacterium | reverse complement strand
TCCTTATGCCATCAGACCTTGCGAGTCCATAAAATCGCTACGTTCAACCGCCGTATGCGGAAAACCGCACGTACGGTGGTGTGGGAGGGGTGGCGGGCGCAATCCCGTCACCTCGACCCGATCCTGTGAATAGTTGCAACCCATCAAGGCGCGAGGTTTGGTGTGGGAGTGTTGATCAGTCAAAGAACTCAATCGGGAGCCTCAAGGCCCTGATCGCGTCGCGAATACTTTCAGGATTGACTGGTTTGCTTAAAAACGTCCGGGCGCCGAGTTGGTAGGACTTTCTAATTTCCCGCTGGCGATCAAACGAACTGATGACGATAACCGGGATTCCAGAATGGCGTGGCTCATTCTTAATCCATTCCAGCAATTCAAATCCATTCATTTCCGGCATTCGTAAATCCAGGAGAATGACGCCGGGAGGCGGGAACTCTTCACGGTCCGCATAGCAGCCCTCTCCCTCCAGATACTGCAACAGTTCTTTGCCGCCCAAAACTGTCCGAATGGGAGATTTGGGGCGGAGGCTCAACACCGCCCTCTTGATGAGGGCAGCTTCATCCGAATCATCATCTACTATGACTATGGCGTTAAGCATAAAGCCGCTCTCATAATGAACTTTCCGGCGCTGAAGGGAAATAGTGAGGCAGCCTGAAATCTTCTTCCCGTTGTTCCTGTCCGCATTATCAGGGAAACTCCCGATCATCTCTGCCGCAAAAGGTTTTCAATTCGTCCGGCCAACCGTGCCACCTTTTTGTGGTCCACCGGTTGCCGCAGGATAAGGTCAGCCCAAACTGCCTGGGGCGCGACGAACCGCCCGTGCATCGGAGCGACCGTCTCTTGAAATTGCCTGCGGACCGACACCTCATCGCGTCCTCGTCCCGCAAGGTCCCGTTCCAGCCTGCGCTGCAACCGAAGACGCCCCGGACAATGGACAAATATCCGCAAGTCGAAAAGACGGCGGAGGCGCGGCCGCCTCAACAGCCACAGACCGTCCACGAGAATGACCGCCTTCGGCGTCAATACTTTGGAATTTTTCAGCCGCGCGTGGGTCCGGAAACTGTACCGAGGCAACTGGACGTCGCAACCATCACGGCAGGCGCGCAGCACGGCTTCGGCCAAGCGCCAGTCGATCGCCCTTGGATGGTCAAAATTAACCCGATCGCGCAATCGTCGCGGCAAATGCGATTGGTCTAAATAAAAATCATCGAGCGATATCCGTGTCGCAGGTACTGGCAAAGTAGCTTGCAATCGGTCCGCCAGCCAGGTTTTGCCTGCGCCACTGCCGCCCGCCAGGGCGATGAGCACCGACCGCGCTTTCATGCGCCGGCTACTTTGCGTGGACGCGATAGAAGCGCTCGCTTTGCGACAAGAGAGCGACGCTGAACGTGTTGCTGGTCCAAACCGGATTGAGCAATTGCAAAGAGCCGGAAACGCTCGCGGACGCGCATAGCGCCAGACTGTAACTCCAGCCCGCCGCCAGCGCAACCACATTGCTCAACCCGGCTGGCACAATTCCTTCACCTGAATGATTAGCACCCCAATCCAAGACCGTGCCAGACGATGTTATAGCCAGGCTGTGATACTCTCCCGCGGCGACAGCGACGACGTTCCCAACCCCCGTTGGCAATGAAGGAGAGGCTCCCCAGGCCGCGACCGCCCCATTGCTTTGCGCCGCCAAACCGTAACTTTGCGCCCCGGCAATTGCGGCAACGCTGGTTAAGCCTGACGGAACATTGGTTTGAGCGCTATCGTTGAGTCCCCAATGCGGCCCAGACAGAGCAAATTCGTGCTGACTATATCCACACCTTAACAGACTCGACTTATACGTTCGAGAACGACGATTCTGTCGGCCTTTCCATAACCACCAGGAGTTTTGTCCTCACCAACGGCATGACGAACGCGGTGATCTCGGGATCGATGTCCTGGGGAGTTGAGGCGCGAGGCACTAATGGTCCTATCATCTGCGTCGGCAATTTCTCTCCGCCCATGTTCTAAATAATAGCATCAAGCGGAATGCGGTGGTCCGTCCTGTCCCCGTCAAAATGGAGAATAAGTTCAACGTGTTGCAGTTCTCCGGCCAGGCATGTATTGATAGCGTTGAGCAAATTGGGGAAATTAAAGGCAGCCTCAGCCCGCTTGACCCAGCGCCCGGCCGGGCCCAGAAACCTATTGAGAAAGACGTGCCGAACGAGCAGCCTTCTGGGCATTGATGTTTGCTTTTGCATGCTTATAGATTACCTCTCGGCAAAGTCATGACAATCGGGGAAAACCCTTTTTAGTCCTCAGGCGTGTTGCGGGAATGGCCGGCCGAGGCCGCAACATAGTAGAAGATCCCCCTGGAACGGTAGGGATCTAGTTCCATGGACTTAGTCAGAAGCTCTTGCACCACCTGAAGCAACCGTTCCGCGTCCAGAGGTTTTTCCATCAAGGCAGAAGCTCCGGCCGACAAGGCCGCCTTGAACTGGCCGCTTTCGCCGGTCATGACAATCACCGGGACACTGGGATGCGCGCGGGCAAAGTGTTGGCAGGTTTCCCAACCGTTCTGGTTCGGCAAGCGGATATCCAACAGGATAAGATCAATCGCGTGAGACTGAACATGAGCGATGGCTTCCAGTCCGCCGGCCGCGAGCACGACTTGATAGCCGGCATTGTGCAGGACCTTCTTCAACGAATCTCGAACGCCAGCGTCATCATCCACTATCAGAATGTTTTTCTTCATGGCATCCAGCCAAGCTTTGGCTGTGCCAGCAGGAACCTCCCATGACTCGCAGAAACGAAGCGGCCAAACTCCTCAAGAGGTGGAATATTTCAGACCACTGATGGTCAGAGCCGTGCCAAGAGCGGATTATCGAATGCAGCCGCCAGCGGAGCCCCCGCAGGCGGCGGCCGCCGCGGCGGCGAAAGGCCCTTCGGGCAAAACCCGGATAGCTCCTTGGGTATTTTCCGGTCATTTCAGAACGCTTGCCCCCTGATTGTGTCCCGACGTTTCCCGTGGTTTTTTATTGGGCTTGGATTCGGAGGTCTCCTGAGTTATGATGGAGGGTATAAACCGAAATCAGTATATTGAAACATGGCATGAAAACATCCGATAGTGTGGCCGTAAAAGCTGCGCCGGCAGCCGCAGGCAAAAAAGACCCGATGCGTGTCCTGATTGTGGATGATCATCCGCTCTTGCGCAAGGGCGTCAGCCAATTGATTGATCAGGAGAAGGACCTGATGGTGGTGGGAGAGGCGGAAGACGCCAATAAAGCAATCACAGCCATCGAGAACACCAAGCCGGACGTGGCGCTGATTGACATTTCTCTTAGCGGCACAAGTGGGATCGAGCTTTTGAAAAACATCAAGGCGCGTTTTCCCAAACTGAAGATGTTGGTCCTTTCGATGCATGACGAATCGGTTTATGCCCACCGTGCATTGCGAGCGGGCGCTTCCGGTTACATTATGAAACAGGAAGGCACGGAGAAAGTGTTGCTGGCGCTGCGGAAGGTGTTGCAGGGTGAAGTCTATCTGAGCGAGCGCTTGGGCAACCGCATGTTGCACACCCTGGTCAATGGCCGCACTTCCATGAGTGGTTCTCCCGTGGAAGAGTTGAGCGACCGCGAGTTGGAGGTTTTTAGCTTGATTGGCCACGGTTACGGCACACGCCCCATTTCCGAAAAGCTTCATCTGAGCATCAAGACGATTGAGTCCCATCGCGCGCACATCAAGGAGAAGCTCAATCTGCAAAACGCCTCCGAACTCGTCCATCACGCCATCCAATGGGTGCAAAGCGAGCGGACACTCAACGGCGGCGGCGAAAACGCCCCAGGCGAAGCCGGTGGAGCGCCGGATTCATAGACTCCTCTTTCCGAGACACTTCTCAATTGGATTTTCTAGGCAATGCCCCGATGCCCCCCTAAGGGTTTTAGGGCGGGCCAAAACATCGGCACCCTGATTGAAGGCGACTACCGCCCGTGGTCTTCTATGGTGAAGCATTTGAGGAAGCCGCCTGAGTGTTTTATAGGAGAAAATGCTGGAACGACAATTTGCGCACATGCGATTACTATGAACAATTCCAAGTCATCCGACACGGTCGAGACCGCGGTCGCAGAGTCCATTTCTTCCACGCCAGCCAACGGTAAAGCCCGCCAGAATCAGGGCCGTCTCTCCGACGCCGAGCAGTCGTTGGACCTGCGCGAACTCCTCCTCGCGCTCATCGCCGCGCGCGATGGTGATTTCACGGTCCGTTTGCCTTCGGATTTAACGGGCATGGACGGCAAGATCGCGGATGTGTTCAACGAAATCATGCTGACCAACCAGCGCGTGGCCAAAGAACTGGATCGCATGAGCCGGGTGGTGGGGAAGGAGGGCAAGCTGAGCAAGCGGGCCAATTTTGGAGCCCGCAGCGGCGCCTGGGGAGAAATGGAGACTTCGGTGAACGCCCTGGTTTCGGACTTGGCCTGGCCCGTGGCGGAGATTACCCGCTCCATCGATGCCGTGGCCAAAGGCGACCTCACGCGCGACATGGGGTTGGAGGTGGAAGGCCGCCCGCTGCAGGGCGAGTTTCTGCGCAGCGCGAAGATCGTCAACACGATGATTGGACAATTGAATCTGTTCACTTCGGAAGTCACGCGTGTCGCCCGGGAAGTCGGTTCGGAAGGCAAGCTGGGGGGACAGGCCCAGGTGAAGAAGGCGAGCGGCGTGTGGAAGGATTTGACCGAAAGCGTCAATTCCATGGCCTCCAACCTCACCGCCCAAGTCCGCAATATCGCCGACGTGACCATCGCCGTGGCCAACGGCGACCTCTCCAAGAAAATCACCGTCGATGTCCGCGGTGAAATCCTTCAGCTCAAGGAAGCCATCAATACGATGGTCGATCAACTCCGTTCTTTTGCTTCGGAGGTCACGCGCGTGGCGCGCGAAGTGGGCACGGACGGAAAACTAGGCGGACAAGCCATCGTCCCCGGCGTGGCCGGCACCTGGAAAGACTTGACCGACTCTGTCAATTTCATGGCCAACAACCTCACCGCGCAGGTGCGTAACATCGCCGAAGTCGCCACCGCCATCGCCAAGGGAGACTTGTCCAAGAAGATCACGGTCGATGTTAAAGGGGAAATCCTCGAGCTCAAGAACACCGTCAACACGATGGTCGATCAATTGAACGCGTTTGCTTCCGAAGTCACGCGCGTGGCCCGCGAAGTCGGCACCGACGGAAAATTGGGCGGACAAGCCATCGTTCCCGGCGTGGCCGGCACCTGGAAGGACCTAACCGATAACGTCAACTCGATGGCCTCCAACCTCACCGCCCAGGTGCGTAATATCGCGGACGTGACCATCGCGGTCGCCAACGGTGATTTGTCCAAGAAAATCACGGTCGATGTGCGCGGCGAGATTCTGCAGCTCAAAGAGGCCATTAACACAATGGTGGATCAGTTGCGTTCCTTTGCCGCCGAAGTCACGCGCGTGGCCCGCGAAGTCGGCACCGAAGGCAAACTGGGCGGGCAAGCCATCGTGCCGGGCGTGGCCGGCACCTGGAAGGACCTGACCGACTCTGTCAATATCATGGCCGGCAACCTTACCGCGCAGGTCCGCAACATCGCCGAAGTCGCCACCGCGATCGCGCAGGGAGACTTGTCGAAAAAAATCACGGTCGATGTCAAAGGCGAGATTCTCGAGCTCAAGAACACGATCAATACGATGGTGGAACAACTGCGCTCCTTTGCCGCCGAAGTCACGCGTGTCGCCCGCGAGGTCGGCACCGAAGGGAAATTGGGCGGACAAGCGCAAGTCCCTGGCGTGGCCGGCACCTGGAAGGACTTGACGGACAACGTCAACTCCATGGCTTCCAATCTGACGGCCCAAGTCCGCAACATCGCCGAAGTAACCATCGCTGTGGCCAATGGGGATTTGTCCAAGAAAATCACCGTCGATGTCCGGGGCGAAATCCTGCAGCTCAAGGAAACCATTAATTTGATGGTCGAGCAATTGCGCTCCTTCGCCGCCGAGGTGACGCGCGTCGCGCGCGAAGTCGGCACCGAGGGCAAATTGGGTGGCCAGGCCCAAGTCCCTGGCGTGGCCGGCACCTGGAAGGACTTGACCGACAATGTCAATTCCATGGCCTCCAACCTCACTGCCCAGGTCCGCAACATCGCGGAAGTCACCACCGCCGTGGCGCGTGGCGACCTTTCGCGCAAGATCACGGTGGATGTGAAAGGCGAAATCCTCGAATTGAAGAACACCATTAACACGATGGTGGACCAATTGAATGCCTTTGCTTCCGAAGTGACCCGTGTCGCCCGCGAAGTCGGCACGGAAGGCAAACTCGGCGGTCAGGCCCAAGTCCCAGGCGTCGCCGGAACGTGGAAGGACTTGACCGACAACGTCAACTCCATGGCCTCCAACCTGACGGCGCAAGTGCGCAACATCGCCGACGTCACCATTGCCGTGGCCAATGGCGACTTGTCCAAGAAAATCACCGTCGATGTCCGGGGCGAAATCCTGCAGCTCAAGGAAACCATTAATTTGATGGTTGAGCAATTGCGCTCCTTCGCCGCCGAGGTGACGCGCGTCGCCCGCGAAGTCGGCACCGAGGGCAAATTGGGCGGGCAGGCGCAAGTCCCGGGCGTGGCCGGCACATGGAAGGACTTAACGGACAACGTCAACTCCATGGCCTCCAACCTGACGGCCCAGGTCCGAAATATCGCGGAAGTGACGACGGCGGTCGCCAGCGGCGACCTCTCGCGCAAAATCACTGTCGATGTGAAAGGCGAAATTCTCGAACTGAAGAACACCATTAACACGATGGTGGACCAACTCAACGCCTTCGCCTCCGAAGTGACGCGTGTCGCCCGCGAGGTCGGCACCGAGGGCAAATTGGGCGGACAAGCACAAGTTCCCGGCGTCGCGGGCACGTGGAAGGATTTGACGGACAACGTCAACTCCATGGCCTCGAACCTCACGGCCCAAGTGCGCAACATCGCCGACGTCACGATTGCTGTGGCCAACGGTGACTTGTCGAAGAAGATCACCGTCGATGTGCGCGGTGAAATTCTCCAACTCAAAGAAGCCATTAATACGATGGTGGACCAATTGCGCTCTTTTGCCGCCGAAGTGACCCGCGTCGCCCGCGAAGTCGGCACGGAAGGCAAACTCGGCGGTCAAGCCATCGTCCCCGGCGTGGCCGGGACGTGGAAGGACTTGACCGACAACGTCAATTCCATGGCCTCCAACCTCACCGCTCAAGTTCGGAACATTGCGGATGTCACCATCGCCGTGGCCAATGGCGACTTATCCAAGAAAATCACGGTGGACGTTCGCGGGGAAATTCTGCAACTCAAAGAAGCCATCAACAAAATGGTGGATCAACTGCGCTCCTTCGCCTCGGAGGTAACCCGTGTCGCCCGTGAAGTCGGCACAGAAGGCAAACTCGGCGGCCAGGCCGAAGTTCCGGGCGTAGCCGGCACCTGGAAAGACTTGACCGATAACGTCAATTCCATGGCTGGCAACCTCACCGGACAAGTCCGCAACATTGCCGAGGTGGCCACGGCCGTGGCGCGGGGCGACCTTTCCCGGAAGGTCACAGTCGATGTCAAAGGCGAAATTCTGGAACTCAAGAACACGATCAATACGATGGTGGATCAATTGAACGCCTTCGCTTCCGAGGTGACCCGCGTGGCTCGCGAAGTTGGCACCGAAGGCACGCTCGGGGGACAGGCCCAAGTCTCCGGGGTGGCGGGCACCTGGAAGGATTTGACCGACAATGTCAATTCCATGGCCGGCAACCTCACCGGACAAGTCCGCAACATCGCCGAAGTGGCCACGGCCATTGCCAATGGCGACCTTTCGCGCAAGATCACCGTGCCGGTCAAGGGCGAGATTTTGGAACTCAAGAATACGATTAACACCATGGTCGATCAGTTGAACGCCTTCGCTTCCGAAGTCACCCGCGTCGCCCGTGAGGTCGGAACCGAGGGCAAATTGGGCGGCCAAGCCCAAGTCCCCGGCGTCGCGGGCACTTGGAAGGGTTTGACGGACAACGTCAATTCCATGGCGTCCAACCTCACGGCCCAAGTCCGCAATATTGCCGAAGTGACCACGGCTGTGGCGCGGGGCGACCTTTCCCGCAAGATTACCGTCGATGTTAAAGGCGAAATTCTCGAACTGAAGAACACCATTAATACAATGGTGGACCAACTCAACTCCTTTGCCTCCGAGGTGACTCGCGTGGCCCGCGAAGTCGGCACCGAAGGAAAACTAGGCGGCCAAGCGCAAGTCCCCGGGGTCGCGGGCACTTGGAAGGATTTGACCGATAACGTCAACTCCATGGCTTCCAACCTTACCGCTCAGGTGCGCAACATTGCCGACGTCACCATTGCCGTGGCCAACGGCGACTTGTCGAAGAAGATCACCGTCGATGTTCGCGGTGAAATTCTCCAACTCAAGGAAGCCATTAATACAATGGTGGACCAGTTGCGTTCGTTTGCCGCCGAAGTGACTCGTGTCGCCCGCGAAGTCGGGACCGAAGGAAAGTTGGGCGGTCAAGCCATCGTGCCCGGCGTCGCCGGCACCTGGAAGGACTTGACCGACTCGGTCAACGTCATGGCCGGCAACCTGACGGCCCAGGTGCGGAATATCGCGGAAGTCGCCACCGCCATCGCCAAAGGCGACCTTTCCAAAAAGATCACGGCAGACGTCAAGGGCGAAATTCTCGAGCTCAAGAACACGATCAACGTCATGGTGGACCAACTCAACGCCTTTGCCGCTGAAGCAACGCGCGTCGCGCGCGAAGTTGGCACCGAAGGAAAACTGGGCGGCCAGGCGCAAGTTCCCGGCGTGGCCGGGACGTGGAAAGACTTGACCGACTCCGTCAACGTCATGGCGGCCAACCTGACGGACCAGGTGCGAGGCATTGTGAAAGTCGTTACCTCGGTGGCCAACGGGAACTTAAATCAAAAGCTGACCGTTCAGGCGAAAGGCGAAATCGCGGCGCTGGCTGATACCATTAATAACATGACCGACACGCTGGCCATTTTCGCGGAACAGGTCACCACCGTGGCGCGCGAGGTCGGTGTCGAAGGCCGCTTGGGCGGCCAGGCCAATGTGCCCGGGGCCTCCGGCACGTGGAAGGACTTGACCGACAACGTCAACTTGCTGGCGGCCAATCTCACCACTCAGGTGCGCGCCATCGCCGAAGTGGGCACGGCGGTGACCAAAGGCGACCTAACCCGCTCGATCCAGGTCATTGCGCGCGGCGAAGTGGCGGAATTGAAAGACAACATCAATGCCATGATCAGCAACCTCCGCGACACGACCCAGCGCAATACCGAGCAGGATTGGCTGAAGACGAACATCGCCAAATTCACCCGCATGTTACAGGGGCAACGCGACCTGATTACGGTCGGGCGGATGTTGCTTTCGGAACTGGCCCCGCTGGTCAGCGCCCATCAAGGCGTGATTTACCAAATGGAGTCAAGGGACGACGAGCAATACTTGAAGTTGCTGGCAGGCTACGCCCATCGCCGCGGCGCGGGCGCGGGAGAAACCATGTCGCTCGGCGAGGGCCTGGTCGGGCAATGCGCGATGGAGAAAAAGACGCTGCTTCTCAATTCTGTGCGCGACCACCAAATTGAAATTACCTCGGGTCTAATCGAAGCGGATCCGGTTAACGTCGTCGTGCTCCCGGTGCTTTTTGAGGGCCAGACCAAGGCGGTCATTGAGCTGGCTTCCCTGACCGCCTTTACCCAGACGCACATGGCGTTTCTGGAACAATTGACCGGCAGTATCGGCATTATGTTGAACACGATAGAGGCCACGATGCGGACGGAGGGTTTGCTGCAAAAAGCGCAGGAACTGGCCAGCGAACTGCAAACCCGCCAAATCGAATTACAGCGCACCAACCAGGAACTGGCTGAGAAAGCCCGGCAATTGGCCGAACAAAACGCCGAAGTCGAACGTAAGAACCAGGAAATTGAGCAAGCCCGGCGCGCGGTCGAGGAGAAGGCCTCTGAATTGGCCCTGACCTCCAAATACAAATCAGAATTCCTGGCCAATATGTCGCACGAATTGCGCACTCCGTTGAACAGCATTCTCATCCTCGGCCAGCAATTGCTGGATAATCCGCAAGGCAATCTCACCGCCAAGCAAGTCGAATACGCCAAGACCATTCACAGCGCGGGCACGGATTTGCTCAACCTGATCAGCGATATTCTTGACTTGTCCAAGATCGAGTCCGGCACCGTGACCATCGAGGCCGAGGAAGTCACCTTTGCCTCTGTCCGCGACACGGTCGATCGTAACTTCCGCCACGTCGCTGATACCCGCAACCTCGGTTTCGTCTTGAGTCTGGATCCCCATCTGTCCCGGCAACTGATCACGGACGCCAAACGGCTCTTCCAAATACTCAAGAACCTGCTGTCCAATGCCTTCAAATTCACCAGCCAGGGCCGCGTGACGTTTAATGTCCGCCTGGCGCAGCAAGGATGGTCTCCCGATCATCCAGTGCTCAAGCGCGCCCCGGCGGTGCTGGCCTTTGAAGTGTCCGACACAGGCATCGGCATCCCGCCGGAAAAACAGAAGATCATCTTCGAGGCCTTCCAGCAAGCGGACGCGGGCACGAGCCGAAAGTACGGCGGCACGGGGCTGGGTCTGGCCATCAGCCGGGAATTGGCCAACTTGCTGGGCGGTGAAATCAAACTCAGCAGTGTGCCTGGCGAAGGCAGCACCTTCACCTTGTATCTTCCGCAAACCTACGCCGGTCCCTCGATCGCCCGCGGCGGAGACTCCGAAGCTCCCGCGGTCAAAGTCCTGCCCACGGCGAGCGCCGAAACCGTCCTGGATGATCGCGACAACATCGCGAAAGGCGATTCTGTTCTCCTGATTGTCGAGGATGACCCGCATTACGCGCGCATCCTGCTGGGATTGGCCCGCGACAAAGGCTTCAAGGGCTTGGTCGCCATGCGAGGGAGTGTGGCGTTGTCCATGGCCCGCGAATTCAAACCCACCGCCATTAGTCTGGACATTTTCCTGCCAGACATGCTGGGGTGGACCGTTTTGAGCCATCTCAAGCAGGACCCAGGCACCCGCCATATTCCCGTCCAGATCATTACCATGGAAGAGGAACGCCAGCACGGGTTGGAACGCGGCGCCTTCGCCTACTTGAACAAACCGGTCACCACCGAGGGTTTGGAAGCCGCCCTCACCCGCATTCAGGAATTCACCAAGCCGCGCACCAAAAAGTTGTTGGTGGTCGATGACGACGCCGCCGAGCGCAGTGGAATCATCGAATTGCTGGCGCACGAAGACGTTGAAATCACCACCGCCGGCGCCGGCGAGGAGGCTTGGCAATTGATGAACGACCGTTCCTTTGATTGCGTCGTCCTGGATTTGCGCCTGCCCGACATCTCAGGCTTCGATCTACTCAAGAAGATCGAAGCCGAACCCGCGCTGCGCGACGTGCCCATCGTTGTCTTTACCGGCAAAGAATTGACGGCTGACGAGGAGACACAATTGCACAAGATTGCCAAGAGCATCATTATCAAGGGCGTGCAATCCCCTGAACGCCTGCTGGATGAAACGGCCTTGTTTCTTCATCGCGTGGTCACAGATCTGCCTCCAGCCAAGCAACGCATGCTGGAGCGTTTGCACCAGACTGATGAAGCCCTGGCCAATAAAAAAGTGCTGGTGGTCGATGACGACGTGCGCAACATCTTTGCCCTCACGGGATTGCTCGAACGGCATAGCATGCATGTCCTCAGCGCCTCCAATGGGCGCGAGGCCATCAACCTGCTGGAAGAGACCCAGGACGTCTCCCTGGTTCTCATGGACATCATGATGCCGGAAATGGACGGCTACGAAACGATGCAAGTCATTCGCGGCAACCCCAGGCACAAACTCCTCCCCATGATCGCGCTCACCGCCAAGGCCATGAAAGGCGATCGGGAAAAGTGTCTGGAAGCAGGCGCGTCTGATTACATTGCCAAACCCGTTAACAGCGAGCAGTTGATCTCGCTGATGCGTGTCTGGTTGCATCGTTGAGCTGAGGTTTTCCCCAACTATGCAAGAAACATTACAAACGCCGGCTAAAGGAGAGAGAAAAACGACTTCGTCCCCCAAGGACACCGTCAATATCCTCCTGGTCGATGACCAACCCGGGAAACTGATGGCCAACGAAGCCATCCTTTCCGAATTGGGCCAGCGCATCATTAAAGCTCGCACCGGCGTTGACGCCCTTGCCCATTTGCTCCGCTACGACTTCGCCGTCATCCTGCTGGATGTCAACATGCCGGATATGGATGGGTTCGAGACGGCGGCGCTCATTCGGCAACGGCCGCGGTTCGAGAAGACGCCTATCATTTTTATCACGGGCTATAACACGACGGATGTGGACCGCCTCAAAGGTTACGAACTCGGCGCGGTGGATTACCTGTTTCTCCCCGTCGTGCCTCAGGTCCTCAAAGCCAAGGTCAGCGTCTTTGTCGAGCTGGCCCGCCAGACCCAGATCATCAAATCGCAGGCGGCCGATTTGTCGGCGCACAACAGCCGCCAGGCTGAACAGTTGGAAGTGATTCAGAAACTGAACTACGAACTAAAGAATGCCAACAGCGAGTTGGAGGCCTTTTCCTATACCGTCTCGCATGATCTTCGCGCTCCACTCCGCTCCATCAGCGGCTTTGTCAACGTCTTGATGGAAGACTACGGCGCGCGCCTTGACGAAACGGGGCGCAGCCATTTGGCCGCGCTGGATCGTGCCGCCAAGCGGATGGACTCGCTGACCCGCGATTTGCTGGCGTACGGCCGAGTGGCCCGCGAATCGGTGACACTGGAACCGGTGGCGCTGGAGCCGCTCTTGGAAGCGGTCGTCTCGTTGAACGGAGCGGGAAAAGCCTATCCTGCGAATATCCTTATTGAGCCGGGGTTGGGGCATGTCATGGGCCATCGTTTCCTTCTGGAACAGTGCCTTTCGAATCTCATCAGCAACGCCACGAAATTTGTGGCGCCGGGAGTAACCCCGCAAGTTCGCATCCGCACCGAGTCTCGCGGGCCCCAGGTCCGCCTCTGGATTGAAGACAATGGCATCGGGATTGATCCCACGTATCATCGCAAAATCTTCAACATGTTTGAGCGGGTGGGCGATTTGCATCGATACGAAGGGACGGGCATCGGTCTCGCTATCGTCCATCGCGCGGTGCAGAGAATGGGCGGCGCCTGCGGAGTGGAATCATCCCGTGGCGAAGGCAGTCGCTTTTGGCTTGATCTGCTCCCCGTCACGCCCCCTGGCGAAACGCCCAATAATCACTCCCCGTAATGTCCGATCAATCGTTTAACATCCTTTTGGTGGAGGACTCTCCGGACGACGTTTTCTTCTTCCGGCGGGCCGTCAATAAGAGCGGCGTCCCCGCCGTCACGCATCTGGCGGCCGATGGCGTGGAGGCCATGGACTATTTACTCAACAAAGGGCGTTTCGCCGATGCGGCTGCCCACCCTCGCCCCCACATCATGTTTCTCGACCTCAAACTGCCTCACGTCAATGGATTTGAATTGCTCGAATGGATGCAGCGTCACGCGGAATGTCCTCAGCCGCCCGTCGTTATATTGACCTCCTCCAGCCAACCGGAAGACCAGGAACGCGCGGAAGCGCTTGGAGCCTCCTTATATATGACCAAATCCCTTTCTCCGGACCAATTTCGCGAAGCATTGCAGAAATGCCGGCTGGCGGGGCAACCTTCTCCATAGTCAAAGTCACGGCACGGAAAGAGCGCAGCGGAACCCAATATTGCTCGCGCTGTAAGCCGGGGAGTTGCCGTAGCGATAGGAATTGCGGCAATCCGTCGCGTAAAAATTCCAATTGCCGCCGCGCCCGACCCGGCCGGAGCCTTGATCTGTCGCGGGCCCGCGCGGGTCCGTTGGAAAGTGGCAGGTAAGTCCCGGCGTAGTCCCAACACCACTCCCAGGCATTTCCCGCCATGTCATAAAGGCCATAACCGTTGGGGGCGAAGGAGCCGACCGGGCTCGTATAAGGCATGTCTCCATCGGCGAATCCAGGATTAAAGCCGTCAACTGGACCGAGGTCATAGGAATACATGGCGGGATCACCGTAATAATTCGCCTCGCTCTCCGAGATGTTATCTCCGTCAGGAAAACGTTGTCCGCTGATGCCGCCACGCGCCGCCTTTTCCCACTCGGACTCGGTCGGGAGCCGATACCCAGCGTTCCAGTTCACAACCGGAGCCACTTGCCCTTTGGAATAAACCTGGGTCATCGCCGCGTCCGTATGTATGCCGAGCGCCAGCGTCAAGACGATCCACTTGAGCCAGGCCTCCTCTCCCGCCCAATAGCTCGCATTCCCAATCATACTGCTGCGGTGACTATTCAAGTAGGGACGCCTCGGCGAGGCGGCCCTGCCATTCAAAACAGCGGCTGTCATTCTGGAACACCCAAGGCTCGGCCTGGGCTAATCTTCAGACGCATTTTCCCCCTTCGCCGCGGGTTCATTTTCCCGGGCGTCCAAATTAATGATCTGCACCGCCAGCGAAGTGAGATGCTCATCGGCGTCGGTTTCCTCGTCGAGAGTTTCCTCAATCAAGTTGGCGGCATCGTCATAATCCAAGAGCTTGGCCCAGGCCCGCAAACAGCCGTAGCAGGCCATCTCGTAGTGCTCGATTTTTTGGGCGACGCAAATCAAAAGGGCATCGCCCAATTCCTCCGTGACGCCCCGTTCTCCCTCGGCGATGAGAGCTCGCATGGACTTGGACTCGTGGCCTTCAGCCTTCTCTCCCAGCATCTCAAACACTTCCTCCATGCGGCGGACATGTTCCTCGGTTTTGGACTGATGAGCGAGAAACGCCTCCTTTAACTCCGGATGATCCGCGGCCTCGGCCATTTTTGGCAGGGCCTTGGCCAGTTGATTTTCGGCGTCGTAAATGTCCGCCAATTCCGCCAAAAAACAGTCGTTCAGTTTGCTCATAAAGTGCGTTTGACAAGTAGTTGTTCCAGTTGATTTCTGCTTTCCTCAGACTAAATCTCCTTAGCGCGCAAGCCATTCGTAATTCACCCCATAATGTTCCAGTGGACACCTCTCCCTGGCAACCCACTCGGCTCGCGGGTTGAGCACTTTTTCCAAGAGGGTTACGCAAAAGCGCAATTCTTAGGAATGACAGTGGACGCGATTCAAGCGGCTCATCGGGAATTTCGGGGAAGTCACCCCATGTCCGAGACAGGCCGAATATCGTAAGTATAGCCATGCAGAAACATTTGAAGGGAAACAAGACATGACTCTTCTTGCGCGAAAGATTGCGGTGACGACCATTCCAGTGAATTTCTCTGCCGAGGACGTCCGCTCCTGGCCGGTTCGAATACGCCAGGGGGACAAAAGCCGGCGCGAGCTTCGCTTTGCGCGAAAACGCAAATGGAACGAAGCGAGATTTAACCCCGCGCAGGAGTCGCTATTGTGAAGGCCCTCCTGCCGCTGTTCGTGTTTATCGATGCCTGTGGCTGGGAAATCATTAAACGGGACAATTTCCTCTCCGCAACCGCGCCTCGCCGCCGTCCGCTCACTTCGGTCCTTGGTTACAGCTCCGCTTGTGTCCCTTCTATTTTGTCCGGACGATGGTGGATCGCCAAGCCTTGCCTGCTCCTGATGATGCCCGGCCGGAATTGGAGCCGCCGTTTCTTGCTCCTCGCAACGACGCGGAAAAAAAACTGGCGGCGATTTGGAGCCAAGTATTGGGAGTAAAACAAGTCGGCGTGCTGGACAACTACTTTGAATTGGGCGGCGATTCGATCCGCAGCATTGCCATTCTCTCGCGGGCGCAAGAGCAAAACCTCAAACTTTCCTTGCAGCAAATGTTCCAGCATCCCACCGTCGCCGGCATGGCGGCCTGTGCCGTCATGACGGGACAGGAGGGCGAGAGAATCCAAACACGTCCCTTTGCGCTCGTTTCCACGGAAGATCGCGATCGATTGCCGGAAGATGTGGAAGACGCCTACCCCGTGGCGCGGCTTCAACTGGGAATGTTCTACCAAAACGAGCTCAACCCCGCCTCGGCCGCCTACCATGACGTTTTCAGCTTTCGGATTGAAGCCGCTTTGGATGAAGAGATGCTTTCCATGGCGTTGAGCCGGCTTATCCAACGGCATCCTATTCTGCGCACTTCCTTCCATTTGGCCGGCTTTAGTGAACCCCTTCAACTGGTGCATCGTCAGGGGCGCTTTCGGTTGACAGTTGAAGACCTGCGCGAGGCCGCTCCTTTTGAGCAGGAGAAAGCCCTCTCAGGATGGATCGAACGCGAAAAGCGCGCGCCCTTTGATCGGTCGGCGGCGCCTTTGCTTCGTTTCCACGCGCAGTGGTCCAGCGCCACGGTCTTTCAATTCATTGTGAGTTTTCATCAGACGACTGTTTGATTGCCGTGGGGTTGGAGACCGCGGGCACTTCGGGTTTTCACCCTATGGTGGCTCTCCTCAAGAGATTCTAACTCGACGGTTGTGCAGGACAAACCGGCTCAAAAAATGGCAGGCGTGCTTCCCTTGTCATGGCCACAAGAGGGGCTTTGGTTTTTCGAGCAGACGACGCCCGGCACGGCCACCTGTAACATTGCCGAAGCCTAGTGGCTGGAGGGACACCTTGATTTCGCCGTCCTTCAAGCCAGCCTGGACGAGATAGTTCGCCGCCACGAAACATTACGAACCGCCATCGGCTCCAAGCTGGGCAAACCTTGTCAAATTGTTTTTCCGCCCGGGCCGTTTCCCCTAGCCTGCATGGAACTGAGTGCTCATCCCGAGGCTGATGCCGAGGCGGAAAGACTGGCCAACTGCGAGGCGCGCGCGCCTTTCTCTTTGACCCAGGAATCGCTCGCACGGGTCGATCTTTTTAGAACAGCCGCGGAGAAGCATCTGTTGGTCGTCAATATTCATCATTTGGTTGCCGACGGATGGTCCATCGGCGTCTTCATGCGTGACTTGGCCCATTTTTATAAGATGCATACCATCGGCCACACCCCACCTTTGCCGAAGCTGCCGATCCAATACGGCGACTTCGCTCTTTGGCAGCGCGAGCTGCCGCAAAGCAGCCGCTGGCGTGAAAACATGGATTACTGGGTCCGGCAATTGCGGGGAGCGCCGCCGCTTCTGGCCTTGCCCGCAGACCACATGCGGCCGGCGGCCGAAACGCATCGAGGCGCCTCCTTGTTCTTTACATGGCCGGAAGCGCTGACGGCGAAACTGAAGGAAATGAGCCGCAAGGAAGGGGCAACTGTTTATCAGGTCCTTTTGGCGGCGCGTAACATCCTATTGCAAAGATACACCTTGCAAGACGACGTCGTTGTCGGTTCGCCCTTCTCCGGACGCGATGATCTGGAAACGGAAGATCTGATTGGTTTCTTTGTCAATACGCACGCGTTGCGAACCAATCTGACGGGAGACCCCACCTTTGACGAATTGCTCAACCGGTTGCGCGAAGTCACGCTGGGCGCGACCCCGCGCCAGCAACCGCCTCTCCATCATATCGTCCGTGCTTTGGAAGCAGACCGGACCATAGCTGCGCATTCTCTGTTCCAGGTCGCCTTCGGTTTGCAGCGGGATTTCACCGAAGGCTGGTCGTTGCCGGGGGCGGCCGCGACTCACGTGGACCTGGACAACAGCGGTTCCAAATTCGATTTGACAGTTTTGGCAACGGAGGGGAGCCGCGAAATCCGCCTGCGTTTTGAATACAGCACCGATTTGTTTGACACCGCCACCGTGCGGCGATGGGCGAGGCAGTTCCGCGTTCTGGTTGAGGGAATCGTGGCGGAGCGGCGGCGGCGCATTTCTGAGTACTCGCTCGATACCGCGGAGGAGCGGCGGCAATGGCTGCCACGAGGCATCGGCCTGATCACGGAGTACGAACGCGATTATTGTGTCCACGAGATCTTCGGCCAGGTCAGGCTCATCGACTATTTTGTGGCCAGTGGCAAACGCCCCCCCAAGTCGAATCAATTGCGCGGCTTTTTGGCGCAACACTTGCCCGAATTCATGGTGCCATCCGCCTTTGTGCCCATAGAGACCCTGCCGCTGACGCCCAACGGCAAAGTGGACAGAACCGCCTTGCCTGAGCCGGAGAAGAAGCGTCCCTCTCTGGAAAAGAAATACGCGTCGCCCCGCGATGCCATCGAGCTGGAGCTGACAAGGATTTGGGAAAACGTCCTGGGAGTTGAGCCCATCGGGATTGAAGACCACTTCTTTGACCTGGGCGGTCATTCCTTTCTCGCGATGCGCCTGGCGGCACGGATTGAGAAGACCTTTGGCAAGAAGCTGCGGCTCGCGACGATTTTCATGGCGCCGACCATTGAAAAGCTCGCGGCTGTCCTTCGCGATGAGATGCAGGAAGGCAGCGTAACGGCTGGCACTTCCCTCGTTGAGCTTCAAGCCAAGGGGACAAAGCCGCCGCTGTTTTTTGTCCATGGGGCGGGGGGAGGAATGTTCTGGGGTTACGTCAATCTGGCGCGCCGGCTCGGCCAGGACCAGCCGGTTTATGGTCTCAGTTCGCGCGGGCTGGACCGCCGTCCTGAGTTCGGCACAATTGAAGAAATGGCCGCGCAATATATCCGCGACTTGCGGATCATTCAGCCGCGCGGGCCTTACCATCTGGGCGGCTACTGTTTCGGGGGAAACGTCGCTTATGAGATGGCCCGGCAACTTGTCGCGGCCGGCGAACAGGTCGCCCTGCTTGCTTTGCTTGACAGCGCTCCCGCCAATGCCGGCTATGAAACCGTCCAATGGTGGCGGCCTGAATTCTTCTATCGTTTCTCCTGTAACTTATATTATTGGCTGCGGGACTTTCGCGCCGTTGAACCGCGCGACCGGCGGCGCTTCATGGCGCGAAAGCTCCGCACTTTTGGCCGCAAGGTAATCCGCTGGGCCAAGGGAGCCGCTGAGGGTGACACGGTGGACCTGGAGGAGGTGATCGACCCGGCCCAATTTGCGACTGTTTTGGGCCTGGCTGGTGCCGATTGCCGTGACGATCTTCATCTGGCGCGTTTTGGCCCGCCGCGTGGGAACTCTGGGCCAGGGCTTGATGAGTTTTGGCTCCAGCAAAGCCACTCTTGTCGCCGAAACCGGGCAACCCATTACTTTCGGCGACGTGGCCGGCTGCGACGAGGCAAAGTTTGAGCTGCAGGAAGTCGTGGATTTCCTCAAGGACCCGTTACGCTACAAGGCCCTCGGCGCCACGATTCCCCGGGGCATTCTCCTCATTGGGCCGCCCGGGACTGGCAAGACCCTCCTGGCCCGTGCCGTGGCGGGCGAGGCCAAAGTGCCGTTTTTCCTCATCAGCGGCAGTGATTTCGTGGAGATGTTCGTCGGCGTGGGGGCGGCGAGGGTGCGGGATCTTTTTGTGAAAGCCAAGGCGCAGGCCCCGTGCATCGTTTTTATTGACGAATTGGATGCGGTCGGGCGGCAACGAGGGGTCCATTTGGGACCGGTCAATGACGAGCGCGAGCAAACCCTCAATCAATTGCTCGTCGGCCTGGACGGATTTGAACCGAACGCCGGCGTCATCGTTCTGGCGGCCACCAATCGGCCCGAAGTGCTCGACCGCGCTTTGCTCAGGCCGGGCCGGTTTGATCGTCAAGTACTGGTCGATGCGCCTGACGTAGAGGGGCGCTTTGCCGTGCTCAAACTGCACGCCCGGGACAAAGCCCTGGCCGCTGGCGCCGATCTCCGAAAAATTGCTTCGCAAACTCCCGGCTTTTCCGGCGCGGACCTGGCCAATCTCCTCAATGAAGCGGCTCTTCTGGCAGCGCGGCGCCGAGCCCGCGAGATCACCCAGGGCGATTTGGAGGCCGCGGTGGAGAAAGTGGTGGCTGGCCCGGAACGAAAGAGCCGGCGCTTGGGTGAGGAAGAAAAACGGCGCGTCGCTTATCACGAAGTCGGCCATGCGCTGGTCGCGGCCTATAGCCGAATGGCACTAAGTTAAGGATTTGCGAGTTTTTGTGGGGCTAGATTTTTTTGGAGCGTCCTTCATGAGATGGCGGGGCCGAGTCATAAAGGGATAGGCTTTGGGACGGCGCTTTTGGCAGCGA
>JBKQWF010000298.1:0-44202 GCA_052139695.1 Limisphaerales bacterium | reverse complement strand
GCGTCAGTGACGGCGGGCCTAAGAAGGGTAGGGTCGCCTCGCCGAGGCGACCGCTCTCCGGCAAGAAAACCCCCGGACGCCTCGGCGCGGCGTCCCTACCGTCCGTGACTGACGCATTACTGGCGGCGGCACAAATAACTTGCCTCAGGTGGGGTTCGGATGTTTAGTTATGTGGTTGGTTGAGAGTCGGTAGGGCGGACGGTCTTCGGCCCGCCGAGACGGCGCGCGCGGAGTGACGCGCCCCGCCAAGTCCGTTACTTTTAATCGCTCCCGTTGGCAGGCCATGCAAACTCAGACGGAAATTGGCTATAATGGAAAGGTTGAAGGCGAAGTGGTTCACACCCGCCTCGACGCCGCCATCAATTGGTTTCGCAAGAATTCCCTCTGGCCAATGCCGATGGGGCTGGCTTGTTGCGCCATCGAGTTGATGGCCGCGGGCGCCAGCCGCTTCGACATCGCCCGCTTCGGCTCGGAAGTAATGCGTTTTTCTCCCCGGCAATCCGATGTCATGATCGTGGCCGGAACGGTCACTTACAAAATGGCCACCGCCGTGCGCCGCATTTATGAGCAAATGGCGGAGCCCAAGTGGGTCATCGCGATGGGTGCCTGCGCTTCCACGGGCGGCATGTATCGCAGCTACTCCGTTCTGCAAGGGGTCGATCACATTATCCCCGTGGACGTCTATGTCTCCGGCTGTCCGCCGCGGCCGGAAGCCTTGCTCGACGCCTTGATCAAACTGCAAGCCAAAGTGTCTCGGGAACCGGCGCTGGCTATGCAAAAGCGCGTCGCCTGAAAACGGCCCATCATTGAATTTCCATGACGGCCGGCGAACTTGCCCAACAATTGAAAGCGCGCTTTGGCGACTTGATCTCCGAGCCGGCGGAGTTCCGCGGCGAAATCACCGTCAAGCTCTCGGATGCCGATTGCATCGCCGAGATTTGCCAGTTCGCCAAAAAGAATCTCGGCTTCGATTACCTCGTCGATATTAGCAGTATTGACAACTACGGCGAGGACCCGCGCTGGACCGTGGTCTATCACCTTTACGGCTACGGGCATCATTGCGCGTTGCGCGTTAAAACCGATGTCGGCGAGGAAGAATCGGAATTGCCCACCGTCACGGGCGTGTGGCGGACGGCCAACTGGCATGAGCGCGAGGTCTATGACATGATGGGAATCACTTTTCGCGACCATCCCGATCTGCGGCGCATTCTCATGTGGGAGGGCTATCCCTATTTTCCCCTGCGCAAGGATTTCCCTCTGGCGGGCAAGCCGTCCAATGTCCCGGAAGTGGCCTTCTCCAATTCCGCGCCGGAAGAAGGCGGGCCGTTTGTGACAGTCTCGGGCGGCAGGAGCGCCATCGAACGCGAGCCGCGCGTGCGCGTCCCGGAAACCCAAGACCCCAAAGAGCCCGCCGCCCCGGCCTCGCCCACCCAGGAGACCGCATAAATGGCCACGACGACGCGAGAAATCCAGGTTGGAGACGCCGCCGCCCGCGCGCAGGCGCCGGAAGAATTGGCCGATTTTCACGGCGAGAAAATGACGCTAAACATGGGGCCCTCGCATCCGGCCACGCATGGCGTTCTCCGTCTTGTCCTGGAACTCGACGGCGAAATCATCACCAAAGCCACCCCGGACATTGGTTATTTGCATCGCGGCGACGAAAAAATCGCGGAGAACATGACCTATACCCAGTTCATCCCTTATACGGATCGACTGGATTACCTCGCGCCGCTCTCCAACAACGTCGCCTACGCCTTGGCGGTGGAGAAACTGCTCGGCATCGACAAAGCCCTGCCGCCGCGCTGCCAGTATATTCGGGTCATCTGCTGCGAATTGGCCCGCCTCTCAGCTCATTTGCTCGGACTCGGTTCCTTCGCCATGGATGTGGGGGCGCTGACCGTTTTCCTCTTTACGTTCACCGAGCGCGAGAAAATTTACAATTTGATCGAGGCCCTGACGGGCGCGCGCTTTACCACAAGTTACACCCGCATTGGGGGGCTTTCGCGCGATCTGCCGCCTGGTTGGGTTGGCCAATGCCGCCAATTTCTTGGCGAAGTCGTGGTCAATATCGACGAAACGGAAAAGTTGCTGACGCGCAACAAAATCTTCGTGGACCGCACGCGGGACGTGGCTGTCATCTCCCGCGAAGACGCCATTGACTACGGGCTGTCCGGCCCGAATTTGCGCGGCAGCGGAATCGACTTTGATCAGCGCAAGGCGCATCCCTATCTCGTCTATGACCAGTTGGAATTCGACGTGCCGATTGGTTCGGTCGGCGACTGCTACGACCGTTACCTGGTGCGCATCGAGGAAATGCGGCAGTGCGTGCGGCTTTTGCGGCAGTGCCTGGATAAAATTCCCGGCGGGGCGGACAATGCCGCCAAAGAACCGATCAGCGTGGTCAACGGGAAGATCGTCCTGCCGCCGAAGGTCAAGGTGCTGACGAGCATGGAGGAATTGATCCATCAATTTATACTTGTCACGGAAGGCGTCAACGCGCCGCCGGGCGAGGTCTATTTCAGCGCGGAAAACCCCAAGGGCGAATTGGGTTTTTACCTTGTCAGCAGGGGCGGCGGAACTCCCTATCGCTTGAAAATCCGCTCTCCCTCCTTTGTCAACTTAAGCATCCTCTCCCACCTCATGCCCGGCCACATGATCAGCGACACGGTGGCGATTTTCGGCTCGCTCGACTTCGTCCTGGGAGAGTGCGACCGATGAGGTTTTAAACCGACACATGAGCTTTTCAATCCCAGTGGAATTGGAATCGGAGTTGGATGAGTTGATGACGCATTACCCGCAAAAACGGAGCGCGTCGCTCATGTTTTTGCACGCCATTCAAGAGCGTTTCGGTTGCATCTCGCCCGAAGCGATCGAATGGACCGCGCGCAAACTGGACTTGCAGCCAATCAACATTTACGAATTGGTCACCTTCTATCCGATGTTCCGCGAGGAAGGACAAAAAGTCGGCAAATACCAAATCAAGATATGCCGCACCCTGAGTTGCGCGCTGGGGGGCAGCCACAAGCTGCGCGAGCATATCTGCGACAAGCTGCACCTCGACGCCGCGCAACACGGCATTCAAACCACGCCGGACGGCAAGTTCACGGTGGAATTCGTCGAATGCCTGGCCAGTTGCGGCACCGCGCCCGTGGTCATGGTCAATGAGGATTTTTACGAGGGCGTGACGAACGCGAAAGCGGACGAAATCCTCGGAAAATGCGATTAGCAGAAGCCTGGGAACTCATGGCGTTTCTTCGTTCTCTTCGTGTCCATCTGTTCATGACCTCCATCAGCATCCCCGACCCAGGAACGCGCCTTGGCTCCATGCAAAGAGTGCGGCGATTAACAAACTTCGCCCTGGCGACGGCATCCCTGGCGCTGGTGTTGGTTTCTGGCGTGGCCTCGGGCCAGCCGATTCAAGGAACATTCGATGACCATCAGAACATGATGGATCAACTTGGGGTTAAAACCCTGCGCCACGGTCCTGACCCCAAAAACCAATCGACTTTCGATGAGGCCGCCGCCAATCCCTTCAAGGACAGCATGCCCGATGTTCTCACCATGAAAGACGGGATGAAAGTGACGCGCGCGGATCAGTGGCCCGCCCGGCGGGCGGAGATTGTGGAAGATTTTGAACGCGAAGTGTACGGACGCATCCCGCAAATTGTTCCGAAGGTAACCTGGGAAGTCACCGCTACCACCCTGGGGACAAATGAGGGGATTGCCACAATCGCCAAAACGTTGTCCGGTCATGTCGATAACAGCGGATACTCCAATATTACCGTGAACATCCAGGCCAGCTTTACCGTCCCGGCCAACGCCACGGCCCAGGTCCCGGTGATGGTCGAATTTGGCGGTTTTGGGCCGGGAGGCTTTCGTGGCGGACGCGGCGGCGGGCCTTCCTGGCACCAGCAAGCCATTGCCAAAGGCTGGGGATACGGCAGCATCAATCCCGGCAGCATCCAAGCCGACAACAATCAACTGACCAAGGGCATCATCGGCTTGGTGAACAAGGGCCAGCCTCGGAAACCGGATGATTGGGGAGCGTTGCGCGCGTGGCAATGGGGCGTCAGCCGGCTGATTGACTATTTCGAAGCCAACCCGGACTCCCGGGTGGACGCAAAAAAAGTCGGCATCGAAGGCCTTTCCCGCTACGGCAAAGCCGCCATTGTCACCGAAGCTTTTGAACCGCGAATTGCCGTCGGCCTGATCGGTTCCTCTGGCGAAGGCGGCGTCAAACTGCATCGGCACATTTACGGCGAGGCGGTGGAAAACCTGGCGGGCGGCGAATATTATTGGATGGCCGGCAATTTCATTAAGTATGGCGCTTCCGATCCGCTGAAGACCGCCGCCGACTTGCCGGTGGATTCCCATGAACTGATCGCCCTCTGCGCCCCGCGCCCGTGCTTCATCAGCTACGGCACGGTGGAACATGGCGACGCCAAATGGGTCGATGCTCACGGGAGCTTCATGGCCGGAGTGCTGGCCGGGCCGGTTTACCGGCTCCTGGGAAAGCGGGACTTTGGCTCCGCGGGCGATTACTTGACAGATCCTATGCCCCCAGTCAAACAATTGATCGGCGGCGAACTGGCCTGGCGTCAGCATGAAGGCGGGCACGACGTCACCCCCAATTGGCCGTCGTTCTTCCAGTGGGTGGGCGCCTATGTCCATGCTCCAGCCCTGCCCGCAACGGCGGTTTCGGCGCAATGAATGTTCAACGACTCGTTTTTTGGCAACAACGTGTTCTGATCGCAATGGAGAGAGGTGAAACGCTCCCCTAACGCGAATTGTTGTCAACACGATAGAGGTCTGTCTTGGACCTGATGAAAAAGGCGTGGGCGGCGACGGCCGGAGAGGCCATGACCGTGCCCGCCAATTTATTGACAGCAAGAATGCGCGGTTCCCGTCCGGGAGCCAGCACGGTGGTGGCTCCATTGCGGGCAAAAAAGTAAATCCTCCCAGCCCCGCAAATGGGGGAAGCGAGGTAATTGCCGTCCAATCTCTGCTGCCAGACGCTCCGCCCGGTGCCGGCCTCAATGCAACTGGCGATACCGGCGTCGTTGATCACATAGAGAAGATCGTCCACCAGCAAGGCGGACGGCGTGGCCGGCATGCGCTCGGTAACTTTCCAGGCCACGTGGGTGTCGGTCACATCGCCACGCCCATCAAGGCGCACGGCCCACAATTGGGGATGGTCATAGTCCGTCCCGAAAAAGACCATGCCGCGGCCGCAAATGGGCCGCATCACCTCAGACCAGCCTCGGTAACGCACTTTCCATAGTTCTTCACCGGTGCGGGCATCGTAAGACATGGTGCCTTGGGCTCCCGGACAGATGACCTGAAGATGGCCGGCGGCTTCGACAACAGAAGGCGTACTGTAGGCCTTGCGCCGGTTTGGACTGAGGCCGCTGAAATCGACCGAGCGGGGCGTCTTCCAAACCGTCCGGCCAGTGCGTTTGTCCAGCGCGACCACATATTGGTTATCGCGGCCATCCACATCGAAGACAAGGAGGTTTCCAACCGAAGCCAGGGACGAACCCGGGCCCATTTCGTGGTCGCAGTTCAGGTCGCGGCGGGACCATTGGATTTTCCCGGTTTCGGTGTCCAGGCAAGCTGTTCCGTAGGTGCCGAAATGAACATAGAGCCGGCCAGCCTCTATGACGGAAGTCGGGGAGGCATAACTGTTCGCCGGATTGACATACCCAACCTTCTCGACATCGAACACCTTGACGTCGTGTGACAATTGCCCCGTGTCGCGATCAAGACACACAGCGAACATCTCCTCCCCATCGGCGCGGGCGGTCGTCACCCAAACCTGCTTGTTCCAAATCACAGGCGAGGACCAACCGGCGTCATGAATAGGGGTTTTCCAAGCGATATGGTTGGTTTCGCTCCATTGCAGAGGAAGATCGCCGCTGCCGGCTTGACCGTCGCCGTTGGGCCCTCGCAACTGCGGCCAAGTATCCGGAGAATCAGCCATCGAACCGAAGGCGTGAAAATTGAGAACAACAGCAAGAAGGACGCTCAACGCAGGCCGGACAAGGAGAGCGTAAGAACATTTCATGAAAAATCGCATTCCGTTAGACCGATAAACATCCACGTCCTCCCGCGCAACGAATTTCGGTCATGATTTCATGCAGAGCTTTAAAGCCAGGCTTTTCATTCACTGCCAAATCCGGCCACCCAGGCGGCGAGACTTGTTGGGCAAGCCCTGATGATGAGAAAGTCCGAAGCGGCCGCAAGCAGCGCCGTAGGCGCGACCTCCTTGTAGATCGCCGTCACCTCTGAAAAGCAAAGCCTCGTAGAGGTGGCATCTGCTGGGCTGTTGCTCCTCATCGACCGCTTCGGAGCTAATTCTTCATTGGATCTTGTTGACCTACAAAGATTTCGCTTCCTAACGGAGCTAAAGATCAGGGTGCCCTGTCCAAAATGTGAGACGCGCCCGGCATAAAAAAAGTATTAATTATGAGCTTGAAATAATCGGGTCAATATTCTAGCTAATGACGGGATGGTTAGTGCTTGATCGATGATCGTTGCCGGCAATACGCGACGACCCCGCAACGTGGATACCCCCCGCGCCGCCGCGATTCTCTACGGCGATTGGGGAACCAGCAAAGCCTACGTGATCGGGTTGGCCTTTGCCGTGGGCGGTTACAGCTCGTTTTGGCTCATCGCCTCCATGTGCCTTCTGACGGCCTTGGTCGGGGTGAATTACATGGCCGTCTGCCGCCACTACCCCGACGGCGGCGGCGTTTATGCCAGCGTGCGGCATCGGTCCGAGATCATTTCCATTGTCGGCGCCTTTCTTCTCATTGCCGATTATATCGTGACGGCGGCGTTGAGCGCGCTGTCGGCTTTTGATTATTTGGGATGGCCGCATCCGGAATGGTGCGCGGCCGGGGCGATCGTCATCATCGGGACGCTCAATATCTTCGGCCCCCGCCACACCGGCGGGCTGGCCTTTTTGGTTTCTGTGCCAACGGCGGCCGTGGTTTTGATCCTGGGGATTTTTTGCATCCCGCACCTCCCTCAGGCCGTGCATAACCTCCACCCTTTGGCCGGCGGGTTCTTCAAGAATTGGAAGGGCTTTGTGGGCGTCGTGCTGGCGTTGTCGGGGGTGGAAGCAATTGCCAATTCCACGGGCGTGATGAAACTCAACCCGGGCACGACCGACGCCAATCCGAATGTTTCCAAGACTTCCACCCCGGCGCTTCTGTGGGTGATGTTTGAGGTGTGCATTTTCACGGCCTTGCTCGGCCTGGCCATGAACGCGCTCGGCGGGTTGACGATCAATGCCACCGACATCAACAACCCTGACGTGGACGCTCCCGGCCATCCTGGCGTCCGGGATTATATGCTGCGTTATATGGCGCAGATGTTTGTCGGCGGCAGTTGGGGAGCAGCCGCCGGGCACATCGCGGGATGGGTGGTCAGCGGGGTCTTTGGTTTCCTTCTGCTCTCGGCGGTCAATACGGCCATCGTGGCCCTGATTGGGATTTCTTTTTTAATGTCGCGCGACGGCGAGCTGCCCGCGCAATTTCAACGGCTGAACCAGTTTGGAGTGCCCAACTTGGGCCTGATTGTGGCCACGACCATTCCGGCCTTCCTGGTCATCGCCGTCAAAGACATGGGCGGGCTGGCGGAACTCTATGCGGTGGGGGTCGTGGGCGCCATTGCCACCAACCTGGGAGCGTGCAGCACCGATGGGAAATTGAGGCTGGCGCGCTGGGAGCGGTACCTCATGTTCGTCACGTTCCTTATCATGCTGTCAATTGAGATTTCGCTCTTTTGGGATAAACCGTCGGCGCGCGTTTTCGCTTTCACGGTGCTGACCATTGGGTTGGTGTTGCGCGGTCTGGCCGGAGAGTTTAGCCGGAAAAAAGCCGCCCAGCAGGCGGCGATCCCACCAGCGCCGACCCCGTCCCTCGCGACGACTTTTATGGGCAAGCCAAAGGAGGTGTCAGGCCCGCCCATGATGTGCGCGGTCCGGGGGCGCGGCAAAACGCTTGATTTTGCCATCGACGAAGCGCGGCAAACGGACCGTCCGCTCTACCTCCTTTTCGTTCGGCCGCTGCCGGTGCTGACAGAGGCGGATTACAAGCGCAAGTGGCAGGAGGACGAGGAGGCGCGCCAAATCTTTATGGATGCCAGAGACAAAGCCAATGGGCACCCGGTTTTTCCCTGTTACGCCGTGAGCGATTCCGTATCAACTACCATCGTCGATATTGCGGCGACGATGGGCGCCTCTTATTTGATTCTGGGAGCGCCGGAACGGCGGGGCCTGGCTCAACTTTTGCGCGGCAACATTATCCGCGACATCTCCGACAACCTGCCAGATGACATCCATCTGCTGGTTTACGCGTAACGGGCAGTTGCTACTTATAGATTGGTGCCATGAACCGCTCCTGGTCGCCGGAACGGGGAAAAATGAGCCGTTTTTTTCCATCCTTCAACGTCACGAGCCCCACCGGAGTGTTGGGAAACATCCCGAGCAATTCGGCATCTGTCACGCTGCCGGGCGGTTTCGCCGCCAGGGCCAATGCTGGCGGGGAGTGTTGCAATGATCTATGCATGAGCAGGCCAGCGAGGGCGGTTCCAGCAACTCCCGTGACAAAGCTTCGCCACGCCTGCCGCCGCCAGCGCCGGTGCCTGAGGACTCTTGCGCCTGCCAGCAGCACCGCCTCCCGGTGGCCGGCCCGGTCCTCATCCAACATGATTTCCAGCAAATGCCTTTTCTCAGGTGTCATGGTCGAATCTCTCTTGCGTCAGCAGCGCGCGGAGTTTCGCCCGCGCTCGCTCCAGCCTGCTGGAGACGGCCTTGGTCGTTAACCTCATGCGGAGCGCAATGTCCTTTTGGCTCAGGCCGTCAAAATAAAACCATTCGAGCAATTGCCGTTCTGGCCCTTCCATGGAAAGCAAGGCGGTGTCAAGCATTTCTTCCTGCACATGATCAGACGGGTTCGGTTCAATTTGTTCGGGCATCTCTGCCAGGCTCACCAGAGGTGCGTCCCGCTCTTGCCGGCGCCACGCTTTGCTCAAGTGCTGCCGTGCCACATGGGCCAGCCAGTTCCACAAGTGTTCATCCGATGCCACCTTGCGCAGCTTGGCGGCGGCTGTCAAAAAAGCGGATTGGACGGTTTCCCTCGCCAGACTCTCATCGCCGTGGCTTAAAGCGAGTATGAGGCGGAAAAGCCGCCCCTGATAACGGTCATACAGTTCCGCGAAAGCCCTCTCCTCTCCGCGCGCGACCGCGCTGGCCAGAGCGCGGGCCTGGCTATCGCGGTCGGATGCCGGGAGAGGCGCGTCGGCCACCTTCAATGGGGGACAGGTCACTTGCTCGCGAATCGCAATAATTGTGGAGTTGACGGCCACTGTCATGGTTTCGAGCGCGGCGACCGGCTACTTCGGAGACTCCTTTTTTGCGTTGGAGTCAGCGGCAGCCGCGTCACGCCGCGCTTTTTCAAGTTTTCCCTGCAAGGCGAGCAAAGTGTCCTTGACGAAAGCCACCCTGTCGGGCGTCGCGCTGACAATGAGCAACTGCGCTTCTTCATGAAACTTGATGTCGTTTTGCGCCGTCGCGCCGCCGTCGTTGCTATAACCCTTGTCATAGACATCGCAAACTGTGTGGTAAAGCTTGTTCATATCCATTCCTGCGCCGACCAAGTCGCCGACAAAGAACACCATCCGCTTCTTTTCCGGCGGCGGCGCGGCGGGCGCCGCGGATGACCGTTCATTTCTCGCTTCTTCGACCCATGGGAGCAAAGCTGGCAGGACGCGCAACACCGCCAAGGGGCGAGTTCCATTCATTTGCAACTGCCAGCGTACTGGCGAGTTCTCCGCTTCAAAGGTCAAGTTCATCGCGTTGAAGAGCTCCTCGGCATTCACATCTTTTACATGCAGATTCACAGCGACGTTATCAAGCGAGAAGTTGACAACCCGCACGTTCGCGCCCAAAGGTGGACTCTCCCAACTTGCAGGCATGATTACGTCAATGCTGTCTTTGAACCACACGCGGATCCTTTTGCCAATCTCGGTCAAAGGCAGGCCATCAACACGAACATCTGGCAGGACTTGCCCCGGATCTTTCCAGTCAGGTGCGATCCATTGGGCGGCGGGAGGTATCGGTGCCGGGGTCTTGGCGTTTGGGTCCCAGGCGACGGCGGCGGTTGCCGGGGTAACTTGCTGGTTGGCGGGCGTCTCCGCGCGCGCCATAGTGGCCAGACACAGGACGAGACCGCTGAGAGCGGCTGCTGAGGGAATTAATGGTGTAGTTCGATATCTCATATTGGGTTCTTCTTGAAATTGTTTCGGTTCACCCTGCATTAGCCAAATTCCCCCAAAATGCCTCAAAGTCTTCGGAGAATTGCCTTGGATCACCGCGTTTCCGCGTGCGTGAGGCTGGGGGTTTTGCGGGGCGACGCATTTGCAACCCAGGCTTGCCGCCCACTTGGTACTGGCCGGCACTTTTAAGCTCACCCTCTCAAAACTCCGCGCCCGAATCACCGCTGATGCGCCATTTTTCCACAGGCCGCGCTTGCATTTTGCGAAGCAAATCCTTAACCTTCTCGCAGCGACGCAGGGACGCGCTGAACTTATGATCGCTACACAAATTCGCCAAAAAGACGCGCTTTTTTATTTTGCCTCCTATCCGTCGGAGAAGCTGCTCCAGGCTGTCCGCTTCATCAGCCGCTTTTACGATGAGGAGGCCGGCCAGATCCCGCCGGAGAAGGTCGAGGAACAGGACGACGTTGCCCAATTCATCGCCAAGATTGAGCGAAGCGACAAAGCGTTTCAGCGCGAGCTTGGGCAGGCCAAGGTGCGCGCCATCCGCAATTTCTACGAAACAGCCAGCTCCCAGCCCCCGATTCCCGGCACCGTCCTTCTTTTCGCCCCGCAAAAGCTCCATTTTGAGCCGTGGTCAGACGGATCGGGCGTGGGGCGGTTGCAGGAACCGCAGGAAAAGTTCCTCATTATCGATGGCCAGCACCGCCTGGCTGCGTTGCAATTCTTCATGCGCACCCATCCGGATGAGGCCCGCAACATCAATGTGCCGTGCGTCATTTTTGACGGCCGCAGTGAGGATTTCGCCACCGAGATGTTCGTCATCATTAATTCCACCACGACGCGCATCAACAAAAGCCACCTCGTCGATCTTTACGAACGTGTCTCTTGGGCGGAGCCGGACAGGCGTTTCGCGGCGCACATTTCCGAAATGCTCTATAGCGAGTCCGATAGCCCTTTGCGCTACCGCATCAACCGCCTGGGTGGCCGGAGCAAACAGGAGAAATGGATTCTGCAGGCCGAATTGTTCAATGAAATCCATCGCTGGACCCGCCAGGCTTGGAGCAAGATCGAGCCAGCCGGGGCCGACAAACGCCTGGCCGCCCGCTATTACGCCGTGGCACGGGATTTTCTCAAAGCGGCCGCGTCGGTTTGGGGCCCAGCTTGGGGCGGTCCCTCTTCCATGGTGACCAAGCCGGTCACTCTCAAGGCCATGATCCGCGTCTGCGCGGACCTTGCCGCCGGCGACGCCGACCCGGAAGAAGGCCGCCTGGATCGCTGGCGCGAGCGGCTTTCACCTTGGACCGGGCAGGCGTCCAATTTCCGCGGTGAGGGCTTTTATGAACGGTTCCCCGCCAAAGGCCAGGTGGAACGCGTTGCCCGGATTCATCGTGAGCTTTCCCGTCTGGCGGGCCTGACCCCGCAACCGTCCGCAAAGAAAGAGTCGTCCCGACACAATTCATTGAAGGCGGCTTCAACTCCAACCGTCCAATCACCTTAATCATTATGAAGAACACAATTAGTCCCACGACTCGCCGTGAGTTTTTAAAAACAACCGGACGTATTGCCGCCGCCTCCGCGCTGGCCGGCATCTCCGTCCCTTCCGTCCATGCCCAGGGCAGCGATACCGTCCAGGTCGCGCTGGTCGGGTGCGGCGGGCGTGGCACAGGCGCCGCGGCCAACGCCATGGACGTCAATAAGGCGCCGGTAAAATTAATCGCCATGGCAGATGTCTTTGAAGACCGCCTCAAGAGCAGCCACGATTCTCTCGCCAAAAAGTACTCCAACCGCATGGATGTTCCCGAGGAGCGCAAGTTCATTGGCTTCGACGCTTACAAGCACGCCATGGATTGCCTCAAGCCCGGTGATATTGCCATTTTCACGACGCCTCTGGCCTTTCGCTGGGTGCATTTTACCTATGCCATTAGCAAAGGTTTGAACGTCTTCATGGAAAAGCCGCTCACGGCCGACGGCCCCACTTCCCGCCGGATGCTGAAACTCGCGGATGAAGCTTCAGCCAAAAACCTCAAGGTTGGAGTGGGATTAATGTCCCGGCACAGTCGCGCCTTGCAAGAATTGTCCAAGCGCATTCAAGACGGGGAATTGGGCGAAATTATACTCATGCGGGGATACCGCAACCAAGGACCGGTTGGTTCGGCTTTCACACCGCGCAAATCCCCGAACGAGACAGAAGTAGCCCATCAAATCCGGCGTTTTCACAGTTTCATCTGGGCCAGCGGCGGCTGTTTCAACGACTTTAACATCCATATTATTGATCACCTTTGCTGGATGAAGAACGCTTGGCCGGTCAAGGCTCAGGCCATCGCCGGCCGCCACTATCGGGGCGATAATGTGGATCAGAACTTCGATAATTATGCCATCGAGTATACCTTTGGCGACGGCACCAAGCTGATGATGGACGGGCGCTGTGTCTATGGATGCCAGGACGTTTATGCCAGTTACATTCATGGGAGCAAAGGCATGGCGATTGCATCGAAGTATGGTGATTGCGGCATGCCTTCCAGCACCTTTTCCAGCCAGAATCTCGACCGTTCCAAAATGATTTGGACCTCTCAAGTTTCAAAGGAAGAATCGGACCCCTATCAGAACGAGTGGAATGAACTGGTTGAAGCCATCCGCAACAACAAGCCTTACAACGAAGTGCCCCGCGGCGTCCGGGCCAGCGTCGTTTCCTCTATGGGCCGCTATGCCGCGCATACCGGCCAGGAAATGTCTTACGAAGAAATGCTCAATCACACGCATGTCTATGCTCCCAACGTGGAGACCATGACCATGGACGGACCGGCGCCTGTTATGTCGGACGCCGAGGGTCGTTATCCCATTCCGCAACCCGGCATCTGCACCAAGACAGAATATCCAATTAGCTGAACCGCGGATAAGGCGGCGCGCACGGAGTGACGCGCCCGGCCCTCCGGTCTCCGGTGGGGCGGTGCTGCCGCGCCGCCCACTTTTTGGTCTTTTCATTTTGCGTCCCTATCAGTGTTTGCGGACGGCAGGCGTATGAAATTCGTCGGCAAGGGAGCTTAGAATTGACCGTTCGTTTTGATCGCACCCGTTTTTTTCTTCACACGGGGTTGGTCATGCGCCAACATCACGGTGAGGAAACAGTTCTGTGAAATTCATGAAACTCTTAGTTTTGACTTCGTGTCTCCTGGCGGCGGCGGCCCAGGCCCAAATCGCTCCTGGATTCCAACCCGGCAATCTCATCGTCCTGCGTGTCGGCAGTAAAAACACCACCTTGGCCAATACGGGAGACCCGGTGTTCCTGGACGAGTACACGCCGAAGGGACTTCTCACCAATTCCATCACCATTCCAGATAGCGGCCCCACCTCGCTCATCATCGGCGGGACGGCTTCCTCCGAAGGCGCCATCAGCCGCGCCGCCAACAGCAACTTCATCGTCATGGCCGGTTACAACACCGATTATCCTTACGCCAGTTCTTTGGCGAACTCGACTTCCTCCGAGGTTCCCCGCGGCCTCGCCACGATTGATTTCGACGGCAACTACGCTTTTGTCACCAATACCCAGACGCAGTTTAGCGGCAACAACATCCGCAGCGGCGCGGCCGACGGGTCGAATAATTTTTGGGCCGCCGGCGCGACCAGCGGCACAGTGTATATGGGGCTGGCTTCGACCCCGGCCACAGTCCAGGGCAAGCTAACCGACATCGAAGTCATCAACATCTTCAACGGAGACCTTTGCTTCTCCCAGCAAAAGACCGCCCCTTACGGCATCTATTACCTGGCCGGCCTGCCAACGGCCGCCGCCAAAACCAACCTGCTTTTCGCCACCGGCTCCAGTTCCAGCCCCTATGGATTCGCCATCAGCCCGGACAATACGGTTGCCTATGTGGCCGACGACAGGAAAACCTCCTCCGGCGGCGGTATCCAGAAGTACACCAACAATGGCGCCTGGGGACTGGCTTACACCTTGGCCACGGGCGCTGGCTCGACAAGCGGGGCACGCGGCATCGTGGTCAATTTCAGCCAGCCTCCTGTCATTTATGCCACGACGGCGGAATCTGCCTCGAACCGTTTGATCGCCATTACCGATACCGGTTCCGGGGCTCTGGCAAAGGCTTTGGCCACCGCCGGCAAGAACGAAGTCTTTCGTGGCGTGCAATTTACGCCCCAGGGCAATCCGCCGTCTGTGCCCGGCCCCTTGCTGCCGCAGACTGTGGATGAGGGGCAGAATGCTCTATTCACGGTCACGGCCGCGGGCAGCGGAACTCTTTATTATTTGTGGGAATCCAATTCCACGCCTCTCACCGGCTGGCAAACCACCGCGAACCTCTCGCTGGCGACCAGCGGCGACGCGTTGGGAACTTTTCCCGTCCAGGTTTTGATAAGTAATTCCTGGGGCATGGCCACCTCCACCGCTGCTTTGACCATTAATCCAGCCAACACTGAGATTCCACCTCCGGTCATCACGGCGGAACCGTCCAGCCTTTCGGTCAATGCCGGCGGATCAGCGGTCTTCTCCGCCGCGGCCACAGGTTCATCGCTCTCCTTCCAATGGCAGCTCAATAATACGAAATTGACAGACAGCGCCTCCGTCAGCGGGGCCACAACACCAACCCTGACGCTGTCAAATGTCTTTGGCAGCAACGCTGGAAGCTACACCGTGATCATCACCAACAGCGGCGGGGCGACGAACTCGATTCCGGCCGTTCTCACTGTTGCGGACCCGTGGCTGACAGCCCAGCCGGCCGGTCGCACTTATCTGCCAGGGGAGACGATTGCATTATCTGTCGGGGCCATCGGCACGCAACCGGCTTATCAATGGACCTTGAACGGCGCGACCATCTCCGGCGCGACCAACCGTTTGTTTGTGACGAGCAACGCCGTCGTGGGGCAGAGCGGCCATTACGCGGCCATCGTTTCTGGCACTTATGGCGCAGTGACGAGCGCCGCCGCCATGATCATTGTCGCTCCAAGCCAAACCGCATTTTACCCGTCCAACCTGGTGGTCCTGCGCGTTGGCGACGGCGAGCAAACGCTGATCAATTCAGGAAACACCCTGTTCCTGGATCAATTCGTAACCAACGGAGCGTATGTGAGTTCCATGGCTTTGCCGGACAGCGGACCATCAGCCTTGCTGATCAGCGGCGTAGCGACTTCGGAAGGCTATATGACGCTCTCAGGAGATGCGCGGTTGCTGGCCATTGCCGGCTACAATACCAATCGCGGGGCTTTGACCAATTCGCTTTCTTCCTCCGCCTCCCCGGCTGTGCCGCGGGTCATTGGCACGATCGACGGCTCGGGCCAGTACAGTTTGGCTGCTTCGACCAGGTCGCGATACAGCCAAGGCAATCTTCGCGCCGGCGCCACGGACGGCCACACAAATTTTTGGGGCGCTGGTTCTTCCGACGGCATTTACTATTTCGGCACTGTCGCCGCGCCGGTCACGGTGGAAAGCTCCATTACCAATTGTCGCGTCGTCAACGTGGTAAACGGGACGCTCGTCTTTTCAACTCAAAGTGGAACAAATGGCCTTTATTCCCTGGCTGGCCTGCCGACGGCCGCCGCCGCGCCTGAACTGCTCTTGAACACCGGCGGTTCCACCAGCCCGGAAGACTTCGTCATTAACTTTGCCGCCAATTTGGCCTATGTGGCTGATGATTCCAAAGGCGGCGGCATTCAGCATTGGCAATATTCGAACGGGACCTGGATGTATGTCTATACCTTGGAGAGCGGCGTGGCGAACGTGGGGGCGCGCAGTTTGACGGTCGATTTCAGCGGCGCAAACCCCGTTATTTACGCGATCACGGCGGAAACATCGTCCAATCGCCTCATCGCCATAACAGATTCGGGGCCCGCCGGTGCCGCGGTCACGCTGGCCACGAGTCCAGCCAATGAGCTGTACCGCGCGGTAAAATTCACTCCGGCGTCGATCGCCCTTCCCGCGCCGTCATTGAGCGGGGCCGCGTTTGCCGGTGGGAAATTCAGTTTCAGTGTGGCGGGCGGAACAGGATACTCCTATGTGGTTCAAAGCTCCAGCAACCTGATCAATTGGACTCCTTTGCAAACGAATGTCGCGCCGTTTGCTTTCACACTGACAAATGGCGCTGCCTATTCCCGGCTGTTTTTCCGCGCGGCCTATTTCCCGTAGCCGGAACAATAGCTCCGCGCCGAGCTCAAAATGGTCCTTCGCCCTTTCCGCAAGTGGCGCGCTTGATTAATTGGGTGTGGAAGCAGGGGATAGTTTCATCACCGATTCGCGCATTTCCTTGCCCGGCTTGAACTTAACCACTGCACGGCAGGGAATCGGGACGTCTGTCTTTGGTTGATTGGGGTTGCGCCCGATACGGGCCTTGCGCACTTTGACCTCGAAGACGCCGAAGTTGCGCAGCTCGACGGTGGTCCCCGCGGCCACAGCCTCGGAGATGTGATCGAGGGTTCGTTGCACTACCTGCAAGACCTGTTGTTGCACCAGGCCAGTTTCCTGACTGATACGGACTATTAGATCACGTTTTGTCATAGGTTGTCGCGCGTCGCTTGCACTTGTCGCTGTTGTCGTTACATCGCACGAGAGACGACCAAGCTCTATCGTAACCCATCGTCAGGGTCAAGCCGCGACATGACAAATCACACGATTCTTTGTAGGGGAAAACCTTACACTCTAACTCTCAATAACTCCGATTTCCACCGGTTCCACCTTGATGCCAGTCTTTTCCAGCCACTTAATGGCCGCCTTCACCTGCGCTCGTTCCCCGTCAATTTCCAGGCAGACTATGCCAATCTCATCGGTCACGCTGGCCTGCCGCACATTGGTCACGACAGGGAATTTTCGCGCCAACTCCCAAATCAGCGGTTTGGTGATGAGCTTTGGAGGATACATCAGCCAAAGCCGGGTCTGGGCGGAGGGAGCGGGGGCTGTGTTTTTTTTGGGCATGAATTCCTATCCACCCGCGATCGCGGGAATGATGCTGATCTCATCGCCATCTTTCAGCGCCGTTTCCTGGTTTTGCAGAAAGCGGATGTCCTCCTCATTAACATAAACATTGACAAACCGACGCATGTTGCCGGCCTCGTCCGTCAGGCGCTCCTTGATGCCCGGGAAGCGGGTTTGTAATTCGGCGATGGCGCCGCCGACCGTGGCCGCGCTGACGTGGACGATTTCTTCGTCATGCGTCAGTTTGCGCAAGGGAGTGGGAATACGAACTTTGACTGCCATAAAATTCTTTGTTGAGGTCCAGGTCTTAACTTAACTCTGCGCCGGCGAAGGCACGTGCGCCTCGGCCTCGAGCAAGGCTTCAAATTCCCGCAGGCTCGGGCGGATTTCGCGCGTGTATCCGGCGTGGCCCACTACGGCGTCAAGCGTTTTCAACCCATTGCCTGTGATGCACAACACGGCGGAATCATTGGCCGGAATCGCGCCGGAGGCAATCAATTTCTTGGCGACGCCGACGGTGACGCCGCCGGCGGTCTCGGCAAAAATGCCTTCGCATTCCGCCAGGAGCTTGATGCCCTCGCGAATCTGGTCGTCGGTCACGTCCTCGGAAGCGCCATTGGTTTCTTTCATGACGCGGAGAGCGTAAAATCCGTCGGCCGGGGTGCCAATGGCCAGGGACTTGGCGATCGTGTTAGGCTTGACAGGTTTGAAGAAATCCAGGCCGGCTTTTTGCGCGGTGGTAATCGGGGAGCAGCCGGTGGCTTGCGCCCCGTGGATGCGAGGCCGGGCTTCGGGCGCCAGCCCCAGTTTCATGGCTTCCTGGTAGCTCTTATAAACTTTCGTGAGCAAGGAACCGGAGGCCATGCAGACAACCGTGTTGGAAGGGACGCGCCAGCCCAATTGCTCGATGATTTCCAATCCCATGCTCTTGGAGCCTTCCGCATAGTAGGGGCGCATATTCACATTGACAAACGCCCAGGGATATTTTCCGGCAATTTCCGCGCACAGCCGGTTGACCTCATCGTAATGGCCCTTGATGCCGACGACGTGCCCGCCATAGATCAGCGAATTGAGGACTTTGCTCTGCTCAAGGTCGGATGGAATGAAAACGTAGGCTTTCAGGCCCGCCGCGGCGGCATTGGCGGCGACGGAATTGGCCAAATTGCCGGTGGAGGCGCAGGCCACGGTGGTGAAACCCAGTTCCCGCGCCCGGCTCAAGGCCACGCTGACCACGCGATCCTTGAAGGAGAGCGTTGGATAATTGACCGCGTCATTCTTGATCCACAGTTCGCGAATGCCCAGCCGCCGGGCCAGCCGGTCCGCCTTGATCAAAGGCGTGCAGCCTACTTCCAGCCCGACCGTGGGCTCCCCCGCGACCGGCAGCAATTCGCGAAAGCGCCACATGCTCTTGGGACGGCTTTGGATGGACGACCGTGTCAAACTTTGTTTGATGCGGTCATAATCATAGACCACCTCGAGGGGGCCAAAATCGAACTCGCAGACGTGATTGGCGGCCAGCGGATACTCCCGCCCGCACTCGCGGCATTTGAGCGCCTTCATGAAACCGGCGTGTTTTTCCATAATCAACCTCAGACAACAGGGGTGGCAATTGGCCAATGGCCCCGGGCTCATTGCGAGAAGGGGAACCGGCTCTTCTCATTTTTGCCCGCGGACGCCAAGAACAGCTTGGTAGCCCAGCGGGCTGGAATTGGCACCTGCCGCGACTTTGCAGCCGCCGGTTGCCGTGGTTTCATTGGGCCAGTCCCTCCACCACTCGTAATGAGTCTTCGCTGATCAAATCAACGAATGCGGATAGATTGATAGATGTACTTAAAAGTGTCAACGGTTATTTTTTTGCCGTGCCTTTTAGCCCCAATCCTTGGACGACTTTCCGGGGGAGCGCGGTCGTCCCGACCGCATCCGTCAGCGTCTCGCTGACGGAATGCTTTCCCAGACCGGTTTCACCATCCAGGTGGGCCAGCGAGCTTATTTTAAACGCTTGAGCGCGGCCCTGGTGTCGGTTACTTTAACAGCATAAGAAGGCAATTTTCCCGAATGAGAACCTTGCGGCATAGCCTCCTCCTGGCCGTGTCCTTCGGGCTTTTGCTCTGCGGCGCTTCCGTCAGAGCCAATGTTTATGCCAGCGACATTAAATTAAACGGCTCGCTTAACGCCGGCATCATTGTTCCAGGCGGGAACTTGACCCTGAGCTACATCCTCAACGAAAACGCAACCGCCGGTGTTTCGGTGCGGATTTATTCCGGCACGAATGTGATCAAAACGTTTACCGCCGCGAACGGGCTTCCCGGCACCTTCACCGGCCTGAACTCCTTTCAGTGGGATGGCGCCGCCAGCAATGGCGTCACGGTCTCGCCGGGAGTTTACACCGTGAGCATTACGGCGGCGGCAGAGGGATACAGTAGTTGGACCGCCATAACCGATGACAGCACCAACTTTTACGCCTTCTTTCCCACTTGCCTTACCGTCAACAAAAATACAAATAGTCCGTACTACGGCCGGGTCTTCGTCGGCAACTGCTACCACGGCGGCAGCCCTGCGCAAGCTCCCGGCATTTTCAAATACAACGCCGATGGCAGCCCCGACGACGAAGGCGGGTTCGGCACCGGCGGTTATCCTTGGTCGGGAGGCGGTTTTTTCAACCCTAACCCGTGGAAAATGGGCATTTCGACGGATGACAAGCTTTATGCTGAGGACTGGAGCGACGACGGAGTTCTGCTCTCTTTCGATCAGGTTCTGTCCACCAATTATCAGACCGTCCTGGGCCCGGCGAACTATCCTTATCCAGGCGTTTCCTTGAGCGGGGCTTGTCTTTCCGGTGCCGGCACAAATAGCCAGGTTTGGATGGCCGATACCACACCCGCCATGGACGACGGTCAGGGCGTGCTGCGCTGGAACCTCAGCGCGGACGGCACCGTAGCGGCTGGTGACACCGGCACAGTCATTGTCGCCGCGGGCGACTCCGATTTAACCTATGCGCCGTACGATGTCACGGTGGACGCGAGCGGCCGCATTTACGTCATCCAACAGGTCGATGCTGATTCGACCAACTTTAATACGGACCTGGACACGATGAGGGTGCTTTGTTTCCCCGCGTATCATCCTGGCGAGCCGCAAGATACAAAGGCTCTATGGGAGATGGGCAGCGGAGATCGTCCCACTTTGGAAATGGCCAACGGCGTCGCCGTGGACCCAACGGCGACCTTCGTCGCCATCGCCTCCCGAGGGGAAGGGATGGACGACGATTCGGAGGGCGGCGGCATCAGCATCCTGGACGCGAACAGCGGTTCGCTGCTGACCAATATCACCGCCGACCCGTCGGGCATTACCAACCAAGTGGTGTTCGATGTGGCGTGGGACAACGTCGGGAATTTATATGATGTGGAATGGTCCGAAAGCCCGTGGCGCATCTACTCGCCCCCGGGGAGCAACCAGGCCACCACCGCGGCCGTTCCGGTGATTCAAGCGCTCAATGCTCTGCTTCCGCCCCCGTTGTCCAATCCCAGCTACGCGGTCGCGTCGTCTGAATTAAGTTTCTCGCTCCTGGGGCAAAGCAATGTGACTTACGTGATCGAGCAATCGCCCGACCTTCTCAATTGGACGCCGGTCGCGACCAACTACAGTCCCAACGCCAAGCGAGCGATCGGCATTCCGCTTTCTCCTTCGGATGCGCAGGACTTTTATCGGGCTGTGGCCGCGCCATGAGGGCGTTCGGTTTATTCATGTAACATTCCTCTTCATGTTGTCTCTCGCTTATCTGGCCGAGTTGGCGCAAAATTACCCCGAGGCTGCGGTTTCGCGGGTTCGTGAATTCGCGCTTGGCTCCGAGGTTTTCCCCTTCAATTCCAAGCTTGCCATCATGGGGGTGATCAACCTTTCGCCGGATTCGATGCACAGGACTTAAAAATCCAACCACTTTGGGCGATTTCAGGCCATCACCTGTCGTCACTTGCCACACGCACGAAACCCTTGATATTATTGATGTTGTATCAGTTTACCGCACTGCGTTAAAGTCTTTCAGATGTGGTTGGTGATCGATGTTCCAGTTTGCGGGCGAGTTCGTGAAACTGAACAATCGAGATGCTGGTACGGCCGAGACATGCCCATCGCAACACTCCACGTTAAATACTTGGTCGTGCGGTATAGGACAGTATAAGCCTTGGTTCGTGAATCCACCCCCTTCGGCCGTAAACCCGACACTTTGTGAATACAGCCCATTGCACCACGTCCAGGCATAGCCGGTCCAGCCTCTCCCAGCGTAGCCGGTCCAGAGAACGTAGTTCGTGTTACTTGCGGAAAAAGGGAGCCCCTCTTGTGCGTCCATCAGAGCAAACGTCTCGCTTGGCGCTACGATTTGGCTGTCAGAGTGAGGGGGGCAATTGGAGGGTGGATAGAAACCGCTGTAGGTGATGCCCAGTGTGTAGGTTCTGTAAGCAAATTCATTCTGGCATGTTCCATCCACGTTATAACTGTAACTTCCAAAATCCCAGTCCGGAACAGCTCCCCCAAATCCGACCGCTCCGCTATAAGCAGGGCAATGATACGCCGGATTGGTCCAGTTGAGCGAATAGTAAGGCTGAAGTGCCTCAAACCAACGAAACGTATACCATTCCTCCCCCGGACCTGGAAAAGAGAGAAAGCCGTACGGGTAGACTTTGTCGTCATTCACGTACATTTGCAGCGCCATGCCCATTTCATGGAGATGATTCTTGCAGACAATGGACCGAGCCTGCGCTTTTGAGCGCGCCAACGCGGGCAGCAGCATCGCCGCGAGAATGGCAATCACGGCGATAACCACCAAGAGTTCAATCAAGGTGAAACCTGTTTTCTGCCCGCTCTTTTTGCCATGAATCATAACCGTCCTTTCTCTTTGGCCTCGTCACGTGCGGCGAGTCATGGCGCATTAGTGTTTTGCTAAAAAACACCCCCGAAGCGCCTTTGTCAAGGCAGCCATGACAGGCAGCATTGCCTTTACAGTAAACGTCCTTCGAGACTGCTTGAGTTCCAGGCGATAGGCGTTGTGAACCAGCCGGTCTAGAATGGCGTCGGCTGCGGTGGCGTGGTTGATCAGGTCATGCCATTGGCTGACGGGAAACTGGCTGGTGATCAGCGGCGGTTAAGCCTCTCCATCTTCAGGGCTTTTGCCTTTTCCACTCGGAGTCATTTCGGCAATCAAAGAAGTTGAGGCCCTCCGGGTTTCCTGAGCGACACGTAAAACCTGTTCAAAATCCTTCCGTAGGATTTTAATCTTGACGCGTTCTTGCTATCATTGCCGCGCATGCAAACATTATCGCCCCCCATTTCGCCGCCCAGCCTATCGACGAACCCAACCTCACCCAGTGGAAGCAAGGCCCGACGCCGCCCCGGAATGCCTGCTTCCCGCCTTAAGCCGAACCTAATTGAGCCAAATTGAGCCAAATTGAGCCGCCGCTACCCCCCCCGGGGGGGGCCGCCGGGGAGTCCCCTGCCCGTCGCCCCGGCGCGCACGGAGCGCGCGCCCTGCCTGGTCCGACGGTTTTAGTCGCTTCTGATTAGGCTTGACCCAAATCCTCGCCTAAGGCGAGCGAATTTCGGGCTTGGGGAGCGCGACCGTCTCGGTCGCAGCGGTCGGCGTCTCGCCGACCGCATCTTGCCGGTGCTATACGATTCCTATCCAAGCATTCAGACGTAGCGCTAAGGTTAGGCGAGGATTTAGGCTTGAGCGCGACCCTGGTGTCGGTTAATCTAACAGGATAAGAAGGCAATTTTCCCGAATGAGAACCTTGCGGCATAGCCTCCTCCTGGCGGCGTCTTTCTGGTTTTTGCTCTGCGGCGCTTCCGTCAGAGCCAATGTTTATGCCAGCGACATTAAATTAAACGGCTCGCTTAACGCCGGCATCATTGTTCCAGGCGGGAACTTGACCCTCAGCTACATTCTCAATGAGAACGCCACCGCCGGTGTTTCGCTGCGGATTTATTCCGGCGCCAATGTGATCAGAACTTTTACCGCCGCGAACGGGCTTCCCGGCACATTCGCCGGGCTGAACTCCTTTCGATGGGACGGCACGATGAGTAATGGCGTCACGGTCTCGCCGGGGATTTACACGGTGAGCATTACGGCGGCCTCCGAGGGGTACAGCAGTTGGACCGCCATCACTGATGACAGCACCAATTTCTCCGTCTTCTATCCCAGCGCCATCACTGTCAATAGAAATACAAACAGCCCTTACTATGGCCGTGTCTTCGTCGGCAACTGCGGCGCTGGGGGCGATCCGCCGATTTCTGTTGGCATTTTGAAATACAACGCGGACGGCAGTCCGGCGGACGAAGGCGGGTTTGGCACCGGCGGTTATCCGTGGACCGGCGGAGATTATTTTAACCCCAGCCCGTGGAAAATGGGCGTTTCCGGCGATGACCGGCTTTACGTGGACGACTGGACGGCGGGCGGCGTGGTGCTGTCTTTCGACCAGGTCCTCTCGACCAATTACCTGCCGGTTCTCGGCCTGGAGAATTATCCCTATCCGACCATCCTGCTGAGCGGTCCTTGCGTCCTGGGGGCGGGCCTGAATACCCAGATCTTGATGGCGGACATTAACGTGGCTTCCGCCGGCGGCTTGGGCGTCCTCCGCTGGGACTTGACTTCCAACGGCGAGACGGCGACCAATGACACCGGCACGCAGATCATTGCCACGGGCAACGGGTCTGATCTCAATGCCGCGCCGTTTGACATGGCGGAGGATGCCAATGGCAACATCTATGTCATTCAGCGGATTGATGAGTATTCCCCTGTATCACCCATCAATGATCTAACATCCAAGAGGGTGCTTTGTTTTCCACCTTATCAAAATGGGAGTCCGGCGGAAATCCAAGCTCTTTGGCAGGTGGGCGGCGGTGACCCAAGCCTGGAAAACGCCTACGGCGTGGCGGTGAACCCGCCGGCCACTCTTGTGGCGGTGGCGGCGCGCGGAGAAGGGGACGATTCCAGCAGCCTCGAATACGGCGGACTGAGCATTTTCCTGGCGACGAATGGGACTTTGGTCACGAATATTAACCAGGACCTGATGGGCAGCACCAACCAGCAGATGGTCGCTGTGGCTTGGGACAATGTCGGAAACCTCTACGCCGCGGATTGGACCGATAGCATCTGGCGCGTCTATTCTCCACCCGGCGGCAACCAGGCCACCACCGCGGCCGTCCCACTGGTTCAAGCGCTCAATGCTTTGCTGCCGCCCGCCTTGTCCAGCCCCAGCTACACGGTCGTGTCATCTGAATTGAGTTTTTCGCTCCTGGGGCAAAGCAATGTGACTTACGTGATCGAGCAATCGTCCAACCTTCTCAATTGGACGCCGGTCGCCACCAATTACAGTCCCAGCCCTGGCCGGGCGATCAGCATCCCGGTTCCTTCTTCCGATGACCAGGATTTTTACCGGGCGATGGCGTCGCCGTGACGCCGGTCTGTTTATTTATGTGACATACCAAACCATGTTATCCCTCGAACAATTGGCCGCGCTGGTGGAAAAAAACCCTCAGGCCGCTGCGGCGCGGGTCCGCGAATTCGCTCTTGGGACCGAGGTTTTCGCCTTCAATTCCAAGCCCGCCATCATGGGAGTGGTCAACCTCTCGCCGGATTCCTGGTATCGTGAAAGCGTGTGTTTGACAGTGGATCGGACCATCGCCCGCGGGCTGGCGTTGCGCGCCCAGGGCGCGCGCCTGGTCGATGTGGGGGCGGAATCGACCCTGGCGCAAGCGGCCCGGCTGGATGCGGCGGCCCAACAAGATAAATTGCTTCCCGTGGTGCGCGGCCTGGCCCAAGCCGGCGTCCTCGTCTCGGTGGAAACGTACCGGGCGGAAGTGGCGCGGGCCTGCCTGGAGGCTGGCGCCAAGGTCGTCAATCTCACTGGAACTGAAGAGGCCGACACCGTTTTTCGGCTGGCGGCGGAACATTCGGCGGCGGTTATTCTCTGTTATGTCCAGGGGCCTAATCCTCGCGAAGTTGGGGATTTTGAGGGAGGCGGCGATGTGATTGAACTGATGAGAACGCATTTCGCGCGGCTGGCCGAGGCGGCGGCGCATCGGGGTGTGGAACGGATTTTGATCGATCCCGGCCTGGGTTTCTATTATCGCAACCTGGGCGACAGCGCTCTCCGCGTGCGTCATCAGATGACCACTTTCTTAAACAGCTTTCGTCTGCGGACGCTGGGGTTTCCGGTCTGCCACGCCTTGCCTCACGCCTTCGAGTATTTTGGCGAGGAAGTGCGCTGCGCGGAACCCTTCTTTGCCGTGCTGGCGGCGCTGGGCCGGACCGATCTTTTCCGCACCCACGAAGTCCCGCGCGTCCGCGCGGTGCTCGAGACATTGCAACTGTTTTAGTGAACTGCTCGCTTTCAGATGGTTCGGGGAGCGCGGTCGTCTCGACCGCCGTTTTCGGCGTCTCGCCGAAAACCGCTTCGGGGCGCGGCTATTCGCCACTCGGTGAGTTGAGTGTTTTCGTCCGACTGGCCGGCGGGACGCCAGCCAGAGCGACCGGGACGGTCGCGGTCGCGCTCCCCATTTTCAACTGCATCGTTCTGGCTTACGGGCGGAGAGTTTGCGCCAGGGCTGTCGCTTTCTCGCGAAGTTCCGGTGTCTTGGCCGTCGCGGCGATGGTCTGGAGAGCGTGCCTGAGCTCGGCCGGCTCCGCCGTGTTGGTCAGGGCCGGGGCGATTTGCAGGATCGCGATCCCCGCTTCCGCCTGCAACTCCGGCTGGTTCAGCCAGGGCCACAGCAGCCGAAAACTTTCCATTCGCTTCAACCGGCCCAGCACGGAGATAATCTGGCGCCGCTCGGCCACGCTCTGCGCGGCCCCGCTGGCGCGGCCGAGCCAGCCCACCAGGACTGTGTCCGGGCATTGGCGCTCATCCGCCGCGACGGCTGTCAACTGGATGACAGACGCCAGGGCGCGCTGGCGTGAGCCCGCGCTTGCGCCAGTCTCGATGACCGTCAGCAGCGCCTCGACGGGCGCCGGGTCCGGCCAGTAGCCCAGATTTTCAATGGCATCATAGGCGATGGTTTCATTGGCATCTTTGGCGGCGGCTTCAAGGGCGGGCAGGGCCTTGGCGCAACCGAGCGAAACTAGAATCCGCACCCAGGACTTCTTCTCGACAGGATCGGAAGACTGGGCCCATTCCGCCAGGACCGCCACGCCGGCGGCGTTGGTATTGCCGTTATTGGCGGCGGCGCGGCAGATCGCTTTCTCGGCGGCGTCGCGGGCGGACTTGGATTTGCAGTTCTTGGTCAGCGTGATCAGCGCCGGCATTTCTCCCGCGTCCGCCAGCGCTCCCAAAGCGCGGAAGGCCGTCACGCTGACGGACTCATCCGGATCGGCGGCCAGCTTGAGCAAAGGCGCGACCGCGTTGGTCGCCCCGCGGGCTTCCAACAGAGCGATCAGTTGGACCCGCGTCCGCTCCTCTTGCGCTCCGGGCAAGGCGGCCAGGACCGCGTTATCCACCGCCGGGCCCTCCAGCCGTTCCAGAGTGCTTTCGGCCAAATCAGAATCATCCGGGCTTCGGCTCTCTGCCATGATCTTGAGCAGAAGGGCCGTTTGCGCGGGACCAGCGATTCTTGACAACGCCTTCAGCGCCGCCAGGCGGATTTGCGGGTCATCGCCGACGGCCTTGGCGGCAATGATGTCAAACGAATTGCCGTTGTGGCAGTCGCCCAGGACGCTGAGAAGTTGCAGTTGAAGTTCCGGGCCGGCTTTGCCGATTTCCGCGTTGACCGCCTCAGCCAGGGCGGGTCCGGGTATTTCGCGAATCGTCAGGAGCGCGACGTTGCGGATCATCGCTTCATCGGAATGTAATTGTTCCACGAGGAACGCCACTCTGTCCGTTTGGTGGGCCAGGATCGCGCCGCGGGTCGCCGCCGCCCGATAGACGCCCGCTACCTTCCCGTGGCGCACCGCCTCATCAAGACTCAGCGCCACTTTCGCGTGGCCGCCGGCTAATTCCTCTTGGGCCGCGAGAAGGCAGGCGGCGGCGGCGTCCGGGCGCGTGGCTTCGGGTCCCGTTTCCAGAGCGCGCCGGATAATGGCAAGGGACTTGGAGGTGTCGATTCGGCCCAGGGCGAGCAACGCCTCTTTCGCCATGCCCGAAGCGGGGTTTTCCGCCAGCGGTCGCAAGGCGCCGACCGCTTTGGCGTCACGCCGCGCGGCGAGGGAATCAATCACGCCGGCGAGAAGGCTGCCTTGCAGCGTGCCGAGGGCCGTCCGCAACGCCTGGGCGGCGCTGGGTTCGGGAATCCCTTCCAGGCCGCTGCGCGCGTACGCGCTGAGGTGTTCGTCGGACAACAATTGTGCCAGGGCGGGCACGGCCGTTTTGTCGCCGATTTCGCCAAGTTGTTGGCAAGCGCGGGCCTTCTCGAAGAGGGGCGCGGACGATTGCAAAACCGCGGTCAGTTCCTTTGTTTTCGCGGGATTTCCGCCTTGGGCAAAAACGCCCGCGGTCAAGACGAAGGCGGCCAGAAGCGAAAGAACGGGAGAGTTTTTCATGCGGCGTTCCTCAAATGTAAAAACTCCACGGTTCGCGCGTGGCCCGGCTGCGCATGCGGTTGGCCTCCTCGTCGCCCACAAATTCCTCCTTCGCCGGATCAAGCGTCAGCTTGCGGCCCAACTGCCAGGAAAGCTCCGCCGCGAAGCACGTGATATGAGAACGGCGCATGATGTCCTGGTTGCACACCGGCATCGCTCTCGACTTGACGCAGTCAAAAAAATTGCGGCCATGCCCGGCCGAACTCAGCCCGGTGCCCCCGAACGGCTTCCTTCGCTCCCTGGCCAGGCTTTCCGAGAGGACTACCTCGGCATCGTCCCCCGTTTCCACCCAGCCTTCATCGCCCTCGAAGCGGACGGGGCAGGTGCCGGTGGAAGTGCGATATTGCGGGTCGCGGTTTCCGAACGGAGTGGGCAGAAAATCGCAGATGATTTTCACGCCATTGGCGTAGCGGGCAATGATGGAATCCGGCGTGGCCTCGTACTCGATCGGCATGGTGTGATCAGCCTGGTTGGCCCATTGGCATAAGTCCAGGGTGTGAGCGCCCCAGTCCAGAAAGTTGCCGCCGGCTTCGAAATCGTGATGGCCGCGCCAGCCGCCGGAAACGTAGTGGTGATTGTAGGGCCGCCACGGCGCCGGTCCCACCCAGCGGTTCCAGTCGCATTCTTCCGGCGCGGGCTCCGGCTCCGCGGCCAGCCAGGCATAGTTCTTTTGCGGCACATAAACGGAGGCATGGAGAGTGCGCAGGCGTCCCAGCCGCCCGCTGTGGGCAAGATGGATCGCGTACTGAAAGTTTTTAATGCTGCGCCGTTGCGTGCCGGCTTGAAAGACGCGCCCGTAGCGGTGAATGCCATCGGACAGCGCCTGGATTTGGCCAATCGTCATCCCGCACGGCTTTTCGCAATAGACATCCTTCCCCGCCTTGGCCGCCAGCAGCGCGGCCTGGGCATGCCAATGGTCGCCGGTCGCGATCAGCACCGCGTCAATATCCGGCCGCCCCAGCAACTCGAAGAAATCCTGGTACATGACACAGTCCCGGTTGCCGTAATGGTCGTCCGCAATTTTTTTGACCTGCTCGCGCCGTGTGCGCTGCACGTCGCAAATGGCGACGAACTGCACGTCCTTTTCCGGCAACATGACGCTCAAGTCATATTGGCCGCGCGGGCCAAGGCCGATGCCGCCCAGGACGATGCGTTCGCTGGGGGCGACCGCCCCGTCCCGGCCCAACGCGCGCGCCGGGATAAACCACGGCAGCGCCAAAGCGCCGGCCGCGGCAGCAGTGCGTTTGAGGAAACGACGACGCGAGAGCTTCTTGGGGAGCGGGCGATTTTTCATGTGTCGGGATGGATAGTAATCTGGCGGGGGAAAGGTGCAAACCCCAAGATTATTGAAGAATTGCCAATTTGACGGCCCGCGCCCCATTGCCCATGCTGGCATGGAGCGCCGCGCTGATGGATTTTATTATTCTCGAAGATGAGCACCTGCTGGCCGTAAATAAGCCGGCCGGATGGAATACCCACTCGCCCTCTCCTTTCGCCGGGGAGGGCCTTTACGAATGGTTGCGGCAGCGCGAACCGCGCTGGGGAAACTTGTCCATCCTGCACCGCCTGGATAAGGAAACCTCCGGCCTGATTGTTTTCGGCAAGACTGCCGCGGCCAACCGCGCCCTGGCCCGGCAGTTTGAGGAAGGCCGGGTGCGGAAAAAATATCTGTTTTTGACTGAAGGGCCGCCTCCGGTCCGTGAAATCACCGCGCGCTCGGCCCTCGTCCGCGTCGGGCCAAAATACATCTGCCGCCCGCTCCACGCCGGCGCGGTCGTGGCCGAGACGCTCTTTCGACCGGCGGGCGCGATGGTCGAAGCCCGCCCCCTCACCGGCAAAACGCACCAAATCCGCGCCCAGTCCGCCGCCGAGGGTTTTCCGATTCTTGGCGACACCCTTTACGGCGGCGCTCCTTGCGCGCGCCTTTGCTTGCACGCGGCGGAACTGCGCTTTGAACACCCCGCGACCGGCCACGCCATTTCCCTTTCCGCCCCGCCGGATTTCGCGCGGGAGCCGAGGCTGGCTTTGCGCCACGCGTTCATCGATCCCGCCGCGACCAATGCTTTTCGATTGGTGCATGGCGCGTCGGATGACTGTCCAGGTCTGTATTTGGATCAATTGGGCGATTGCTTGCTGGCGCAAACGGACGGCCCGCTCTCCGGCTCGCAAAGTGGTCAAGTCGAAGATTGGGCGCGCCGCCTCTCCGTGAGGGCGGTCTTCCACAAAGTCCTCCAACGCGACGCCAAAAAACCGCCCGTTTTTCTCCGCGGCGCCCAGTCCTCGGGAGAAGCCGGCATTCTCGAAAACGGCGTTCGCTTCGAACTCCACTTGGATGAAGGATACTCTGCCGGGCTTTTCCTCGATCAACGGGACAATCGCCGGCGCTTTCTGACCCGGTATGTCGCGCCGGGCCTGGAAATTCCAGCCCGGGCCGAAGTGCTCAATACGTTCGCCTACACTTGCGGCTTCTCGGTTTGCGCCGCCCTCGGCGGAGCGCGCGCCACCAGTCTGGACCTTTCCAAAAACTACCTGGAATGGGGCCGGAGGAATTTTCTGCTGAACGGCCTGGACCCGGCGGCCCACGATTTTATTTTTGGCGACGTTTTCGACTGGCTTCGGCGGATTGGCAAGAAGAATAGAACTTTTGATGTCATTATCCTTGACCCGCCCACCTTTTCCCGGTCCAAAGAAAGCGGTGTCTTTCGCGCCGAAGAGGACTACGGCAGGCTCGTCGCCTCGGCCCTTCCGGCACTGAAGACGGGCGGCCTCCTTTTGGCTTCCACCAACGCCGTCGGATTCGCGCCGGAGGATTTTGTTGCAACCGTCACGTCCGCCATCACTCGCGCGGGCCGGTCGGTGCGGAACAGTCATTACATCCCGCAGCCGCCGGATTTTCCCATCTCCCGCGGCGAACCTGCCTATTTGAAGACGCTATGGGCCCGGGTCGCCTAAGCCTTTGACGGCGGGATGCAATTTGTCCGGTGGGTCCATTGAAGGTGTTGGCGTGACTTTCGCGGACGGGGTCTTTAGATTGGAAGGCACAAATATTACTCAATGAACTGGATTATTTCTTCTCGGCGGCTGGCCTTCGTTTCCTTTCTTGCGTCAATTATAAGCGGGTTTGGGCAGGTTGCGGTGGTGGAGAGGCCGGAAATGGCTTCGACGAATTCTTTCTATGTGGGCAATCGGGCGCCGCTGGAGGCGTCGCCCTTCGATAAACTGCCGATTGGTTCAATCACGCCGCGCGGCTGGCTGCGGCATCAACTGGAGCTGGAGCGGGACGGGATGACGGGGCATCTGGAGGAGATTTCGCCTTGGCTCAATTTTGCCCAAAGCTCGTGGGCTGATCCCCAGGGCCGCGGCAAGAACGGCTGGGAGGAAATGCCCTATTGGCTCAAGGGCTATGGCGATCTTGGTTACGTGCTCAAGGACCAGGCCATCATCGCCGAGGCAAAGAAATGGATCGTCGCGGCCATGGCGACGCAGCGGGAGGACGGCTATTTTGGACCGCGCGAATTGCTCACCAGCCTGGACGGCAAGCCCGATCTTTGGCCGCACATGCTCATGTTGAATATTCTACAGTCCTACTATGAGGTGACCGCGGACCCCCGCGTCGTCGAGGTCATGACCGGTTATTTCAAATGGGAAAACAGGCTCCCGGTCAGCGCGTTTGGCGAGGGTTATTGGCCCAAGATCCGGTTTGGCGACAATCTGGAGAGCGTTTTCTGGCTCTATAACCGCACGGGCGAGCCGTGGTTGCTGGATTTGGCGCGGAAAATTCACGGCGGCATGTGGCGTTGGGATGAGGGCGAGATCAATTGGCATAATGTGAATCTGGGGCAGGGCTTTCGCGCCGGCACGGTCTTTTGGATGCTATCGCACGAGGCGAAACATCTGGCGTCGGCGGAGAACAATTACGAAAAGGTGATGGGGACTTTTGGGCAGTTCCCGGGCGGAGGATTTGTGGGGGATGAGAATTCCCGGCCCGGCTACACGGACCCGCGAGGCGGAATTGAAACCTGCGGAATTGTCGAATTGATGCACAGCTTCGAGATGTTGACGAAAATCACGGGGCAGCCGATTTGGGCGGATCGCTGCGAGGAAATTGCTTTCAACAGTTTCCCCGCCGCGCTGACACCGGATGAAAAGGCGCTGCATTATATCACTTGCGCCAACCAGGTTCAGCTTGACCGTGACAACAAGTCGCCTGAACTCCAGAACGGCGGGACAATGGTTTCCTATAGCCCTTATGAGGTTTACCGCTGCTGTCAGCACAACGTTTCGCACGGCTGGCCTTACTACGCGGAGGAGCTTTGGCTGGCCACGCCCGACAACGGGCTTTGCGCGTCGCTTTACTCGGCGTGCGAGGTCGCGGCCAAAGCAGGCAAAGGGCAGGCGGTCGAGATCAGCGAGGAAACAGATTATCCGTTCCGTGATACAGTCAAGTTTACGATAAAGACCAGCCACCCGACGCGATTTCCGCTTTATTTGCGGGTGCCGCGCTGGTGCGACGCCGCGACGTTGAAGGTCAACGGGAAAGAGGCGCAGGCGCAGGCGCGTCCGCTGGCCTTTATCCGCTTGGAGCGGGAATGGCGGGACGGGGACATTGTCACGCTGCGAATGCCCATGAAGCTGGCCGTGCGGAGATGGCCCAGGAACGAGGACGCGGCATCGGTGGCTTACGGGCCGTTGAGCTTTTCATTGGCGATCAAGGAGCGGTTCGCCGCGTACGGCGACCGCAATCCGAGGTGGCCGGAGTGGGAGGTGTTTGCGCAATCGCCGTGGAACTACGGCCTCGTCCTGGATGAGCAAAACCCGGCCTCATCGTTCAAGGTGGCTTTACCGGAAGGCCCGATAGCGCCCCAGCCATTCACTCCGGAAACAGCTCCCATCCACCTGGAGGCGGTGGGACGCCTCATTCCAAATTGGCTGATGGATAGTAATAACGTAATTGACAAACTCCAGCCTAGTCCCGTGAAGTCGGAGCAGCCGGATGAGAAAATTACCCTTCTTCCCATGGGCGCAGCGCGATTGCGGCTGACGATGTTTCCCGTCATCGGCTCCGGTCCCGGCGCACACGAATGGGCGAAGGCGGCTGCCTCGGGGAAGTAAGCGAAGCGTAACTCCTCAGGGACGCCTCGCCGAAGCGTCCGGCGTTGTTTGCCAGCCTTGAACGTCTCGCCGAAGCGTCCGCACCTTCGCGCCACGGGACGCGGTGCCGCTGTCAGGGGGCCGAGTCCTGAGCCAGTTGAGCGCGCCAGCGGGCGGGAAAGGGATAAAGGAAGACGGAGCGAAGGACGACGGAACGCACTTCCGCGCGGGTGATTTTCACGCGGCGGGTGGCGTCGAGTATATTTTCCTGGCGCAATTTGCGCACCGTCCGCGCGCCGATGAGAAGCGGCCAGGCACAGGCCAAGCGCAGCCGGAATTGCCTCCGGGGAAGGCGCTCGGTGTATTCCCAGCCGGCCGCCAAATGGCTTGAGGCGAGGGCCAGGTAGGTGTCGTAGAGCGGACGAAACCGAGGTTCTTTTTCCGGGGAAAGCAGATCGGACGGTGTCAAATCAACCGCGGCCAGGGCTTGGCGCGGAACGTAGCAGCGTCCGTTTCGCAGATCGCGCGGCAGATCGCGCAGGATGTTGATCAGTTGCAGGCCCTTGCCAAAACGCACTCCCTGGCGCTCCAGCCCCCCATCGTCCGGCTCGCCGCCAGTCAAGCAGTGGGCGCGGCACATTTTCGTCCAAAATTCGCCGACGCATCCGGCGACGCGGTAAGTGTAATCATCCAGTTCGCCATCGGTTTCGAGAGCGGCGATCTGTTTGGCGGTGGCGGCGCCAAAACGCGTCAAATCCAATTCCTGGCCGCTGATGATGATGTCCAGCACTTCGCGCACGCGGCGGCGGTCGGATTCCTCCAGGCGGCGCAGGAGTTCGAGCGTCTCCGCCCGCCGCTCCAAAAGCACTCTTTCGCCCGGCAGGCCCTGGCCGGGCGGCAGGGTGAAATCCAGCGGCGCTTTCCCTTCCCCGTGAATGGCCGCCCGCAACGCGGCCAGCGCCGCCAGGCGCAGCTCGACGGACGCCAGTTCAATGTCCGCGATCGTATCCGTGGTGCGGGCCAGAAGGTAAGCCACGCTGATCTGCGACCGGATGGCGGGCGGGAGCATCCGCATGGTCAAGTAAAACGAGCGGGAAACCTCGCGCAGCAGCGATGTCAATAATGGATTCGACACGGGACGGAAGCCGGTCAGGCGCCGGCCAGGATTTTTCGCCAGCGCCGCAGTTGCCGGGCGACCTGTTGCGGGCCCGGGGCGCCGATGAAGTTGCGGCGGGACATGGCTCGGCGGAGATCAAACACGGCGGATGCGCCTGGCACAAAGGCGGGATGAATCGCCTTCCATTCCTCGTCGGTCAATTGATTGAGCGGCTTGCCCTGGCGCTCGGCCGCCGCCACGGCGGCGCCGACCAAATGATGGGCCTGGCGAAAGGGCATTCCCTTCAAGACCAGAAAATCGGCCAGATCCGTCGCCAGCAACGTGGGATCAGCGGCGGCGCGGGCACAACGTTCAGGGTGGACGCTGGTTCGGGAAATCATCCCGGCCATCAAGCGGGTGGCGGCGCGCACCGTGTCCGCGGAATCGAAAAGGCGCTCCTTGTCCTCCTGCAAGTCGCGGTTGTAGGTCATGGGCAGGCCCTTGAGCAAAGTCAGCAGCGCCAGCAGGTTGCCAAAAACGCGCCCCGCTTTGCCGCGAGTCAGTTCCGCCACGTCCGGATTCCTTTTTTGCGGCATCAGAGAAGAACCGGTGGTGTAGGCGTCCGCCATCGTCACAAAGTGAAATTCCGATGTGCTCCACAAAATCCAATCTTCCGCCAAACGCGACAAATGAACCGCGATCAAGGCCGCGGCGGCGCAGAACTCGACGACGTAATCGCGGTCGCTGACGGCGTCCATCGAATTCTGGCTCAAGCGCGGACGGCCCTTTTCATCCACGAAGCCCAGGCTGCAAGCGACCATTTCCCGATCCAGCGGAAGGGTCGAGCCGGCGAGGGCGCCGCTGCCCAAGGGGCAGACGTTGACCCGTTCAAAACAGTCCAGCAACCGCTGGAAGTCGCGCTCGAACATTTCGACGTAGGCCAGAAGATGATGCGCCAAATAAACGGGTTGGGCCCGTTGCAAATGGGTGTAGCCCGGAAGGATGACGTCGGCATGTTTTTGCCCCAGCGCCACCAGGACCTTCTGCAAGGCGCGCAATTCGCCATCCAGCGCGATAATCTCGTCGCGCAGCCACATGCGGACATCCAGGGCCACCTGGTCATTGCGCGAGCGAGCGGTGTGGAGTTTGGCCCCGGACGGGACGCGCCGCGTCAACTCCGCCTCGATGTTCATATGCACATCCTCCAGTTCCGGTTTCCAGGTAAAACGGCCGGCGGAGATTTCCTCGGCAATGGCGGTGAGGCCACCCTTGATGGCGAGATGCTCGTCTTTGGTCAGGACCCCAATTTTGCGGAGCATGGCGGCGTGCGCGAGCGAGCCGGCAATGTCCTGCTCCCACAACCGCCAATCGAAGGAAATCGACTCCGTAAAGCGGGCCACATCAGCCCCTGGTCCCGTAGAGAATCGGCCACTGCGCGAAACTGGAGATTTGTCTTGCACTTAGGCGTGGACTGTGGGGCGAAGAGTCTCGAAAGTCACGCTTTTCGTTATCAGCCAAGGATGGGCGGTGCATTCATCTTTCCTGGCGCCACGCCGCGCGCGAAAGGCTTCCGGGTAGGGCGCGCACTCCGTTGCGCGCCTCCTCCGGCGGCCAGCGGAGTGGCCGCCATACCATTGTTTATTGGGCATTAAAAATCTGGCGTCTCTCGTTTCCAGGGCATCAGCTTTGCGGCGGTGTGGACAGAATTCGCTGATGAGGGAGAAATTTGGGCGGAGCAGCAGCTCCGCCCTACCAAAATTGACTATGGCTCCGCAGTTGAAGGATTTTGGAAAGTCTGTTAGCTTGCAAAAATGCAAAAGAGGTTTTTTACACGGCTGGGCAAGCTCTGTCCCCCATTGCCTGCCTTTTTATTGGGTATTGCCCGGAATGCCGAGTCAAATGCGTTTTCTCTCCTCGCCGTCACGGCGCTGATCACGGCCTGCTGCCTGGGGTTCTCGTTGCCAGCCCAGGCGGCGCAACAAGTTCTCAAAGGCCATGTGCCATCGATCACCAAACGGCTCACACCCGCCAGCCGCCTGGAGAGCGGCAGGCGCCTGGATTTGGCCATCGGTTTGCCGCTACGCAACCGCGAGAAACTCACCAACCTGCTGGAAGAGCTTTATCAGCCCTCTCACGCCAAATTTCGCCACTATTTGACCGCCGAGCAGTTCGCTTCCTCCTTTGGCCCCAGCCCGGAGGACTACCAGGCGGTGGCCGATTTTGCCAGGGCCCACGGGCTGATGGTCAAAGGGACCCACCCAAACCGCACGTTGCTCGATGTCAGTGGGTCGGTCGCCGACATTGAGAAGGCCTTTCACATCAGGATGCACGTCTATCAACACCCGGTTGAGGCGCGCACTTTTTTCGCTCCGGATGTTGAGCCGTCGCTGGACCTGGATACGCCTGTGCTGGCGATCAGTGGTCTGGACGATTTTGTCCGGCCGCGGCCACGAATTCACTGGTCCAACATCTCGCTTCAGCCAGCCGTCCGCCCGTTGGGTGGAGGCGGGGGCGGCGGCGGAGGCGGCGGAGGCGGGGGTGGAGGAACGGGCAGCGGGAGCACCTATATGGGCTACGACTTTCGCGCCGCTTATGCGGACGGCCTTTCGCAGGACGGCACGGGACAATCGCTGGGGCTTTTTGAATTGACAGGTTACGATCCCGACGACATCACCCAATACGAGGGCGAAGCCGGCTTGCCCAATGTCCCCCTGCAAAATATTATTCTTGATGGTTTTGACGGCGATGACACGAACATGGATTATGCCATCGAAGCCACGGGCGACATCGAAATGGCCATTTCGATGGCGCCGGGGTTGAGCAGCGTATTGGTTTATGAAGGCCCGACGCCGTTGTATGAGGCGCCGCTCGGAACAAACTATGTCCAATACTCCACCACGACGGCTCAGATCAATGACGTGTTCAATCGCATGGCCACGGACAACCTGGCCAAGCAACTGAGCAGCTCCTATCAAATGGATATCAACCTTTCGACCGTGCAAATCTTCCAGCAGTTTGCCGCGCAAGGCCAAAGTTTCTTTCAAGGCAGCGGCGACTCCGGGGCTTATCCCGGCACGATCGACGAACCGGCGGACGATCCCTATGCCACGATAGTGGGAGGGACGACCTTGACGACGAGTGGCGCGGGGGGGCCCTGGGCATCGGAAGTCGTCTGGCTCACGCCTGCCTCGGTCGATCCCCTCTTGGGTAATACTCCAGAGCAAGCCTCCGGCGGAGGGGTGAGCCTCGTTTACGAGATTCCACCCTGGCAGCAGGGCATTAGCATGACGGCCAACCAAGGTTCCACCACCATGCGCAACCTGCCCGATGTCGCCCTGGTGGCCAACAACATCGATGTCGTTTGGGGCAACGATTACTTAGGCGGCCTGCTAGGCTCCGGGTTTGACTTCCCGACGGCCGGCACGAGTCTAGCCACTCCCCTCTGGGCAGGTTTCATGGCGCTGGTGAACCAGCAGGCGGCGGCCAATGGCCAACCCCCCGTCGGCTTTGCCAATCCCGCCCTTTACGCCATCGCAAAAAGCACCAACTACTCTTCCTGCTTCCACGACATCACGTCTGGAAACGACACCACGCCCAACAGTCCCAATAAGTATTACGCGACGGCTGGTTATGACCTCTGTAGCGGCTGGGGCACGATCATCGGCAGCGGTCTCATGCAGGCGCTCCTGGCCCCGCCATCGGAAAACCTGGTCATCACTCCGCCTCTGGGCTTTACCTCCTTTGGTCCAGGCGGCGGGCCTTTTACGGTGGCTTCTCAAACCTACACCCTGACCAATATCGGCTCGGCGCCGTTGAATTGGAGCCTCGTCAACACGTCCAGTTGGCTCTCCGTATCCGCCACGAATGGCGCGCTCAAACCTGGCGGAGGCGCCGCGACCGTCACGATCCGTCTCAATTCGGCGGCCAGCAACTTTTTGATCGGGAACTACAGCGGCAATATTTCGATTATCGACCAGGCCGACGCCACGGCCCAGAACCGGCAATTTGATTTCTACGTGGGCAATGGCGGCTTTGAAACCGGCGACTTCACCGGCTGGGACTTTGTCGGCGACACCAACTCTGTCTTTGTCCTGGCCGCCGACGATGTCGATGTGGCTGGAACCAATGCGTTGATTGGAGCGGCCGACGTGCTCTTTGTTCATTCGGGGCTCTACGGCGCCTACCTGGGCGAATATCCAACGGATGGCTCCCTCTCGCAAACCGTGGCCACGACGGTTGGCCAGCAGTACGTGGTCTCCTTTTGGTTGACCAGCGTCGCTTACGAAGGAGAGACAACCCCAAGCGACTTCACCGCGCGATGGAACAGCTCGACGCTCTACGCTGAAACCAACCTGGATGCTTTTGGCTGGACCAACCTGCAATTCGTCGTGCCGGCCACAGCCACCCCCAGCACGCTGGAGTTTGATTTCAGCAATGTCCCGGCGGGATTTGGATTGGACGACGTTCGAGTAGAGGCCATGCCCGCGCCGGTATTGCAGTCAGTCGCCCTAACCGGCAGCACCATCACATTGACCTGGAACGGCATCGCGAACCGTTCTTATCAGGTTCAGGCAGCCGGCGACTTGGGCAATCCCCATTGGGCGAACGTTGGCGCCGCTGTCACTGCCACCAGCGATCTCGTAACCACAACTGAACCTATCGGCACCGCTTCGCTGCAGTTTTATCGCGTGATATTGCTGCCCGCTCCTTAACTTTGATTGGCTGACTTGAACCACACTGACGCGTTCCATCGGGTGGCAATGTGCCACGTCGCCCTGCCAGTGGTCCATATGTCCGCGCGTAAGCAATTCAACATGTAGTGCCTCCTTGCGACGGGAGGGCGGAGCGCCGGCGACGCCCTGAAATAATGGGGCTCGCGGCGCTCGCCCCTCCCGAAAAACTCGCATCGTGATGGCGAATTACTTTTGCGCCGATATGCGAAGACAGCACTATGGCCAATCTCAATTTACTCTGGGCGCCGGTTCATAATTCAGATTCGGCGCCAGCCATTTTTCGATCGTGGGGACCGGCAATTCTTTGCGCGCGGCGTAATCCTCCACTTGGTCGCGTTCGATTTTTCCCACGGCGAAATACTTGGACCGCGCATCGGCAAAATAGAGGCCGCTCACGCTGCTGGCCGGCCACATGGCGCAGCTTTCGGTCAGCCGGATGCCGGTGCTTTTCTCGACCTCGAGCAGCTTCCAGAGGGTCCACTTTTCCGTATGGTCCGGACAGGCCGGATAGCCTGCCGCTGGGCGGATGCCTCGATACTGTTCATCGATCAGTTGTTCGGTGGAAAGATTCTCTCCTTTGCCGTAGCCCCACTCCGCCCGGACGCGCTTGTGCAGAAATTCGGCAAACGCTTCCGCCAGCCGGTCGGCCAGCGCCTCCGTCATGATCGCGTTATAATCGTCATGGTCGGCCTTGAATTCCAGCGCCAGCTTGTCCACTCCCAAACCGGTGGTGACGGCAAAGGCGCCAATATAATCGTTGGCCGGCGCGATAAAATCCGCCAGGCAGAGGTTTGGCTGCCCTTCCGGCTTTTCCATTTGCTGGCGCAGGAAATGGAAGGTCGCCAGCTTCTCGCGGCGGCTGGAATCCGCGTAGAGAGTGACGTCATCGCCGCCGGATTGGGCCGGGAAAAATCCATAGACGCCACGGGCCCGCAACATATTGCCCTTGACGATGCGGCGCAAGAGAGCCTGGGCGTCTTCAAAAAGTTTGCGGGCCTGCTCGCCATACTTTTCGTGCCGCAGGATGGACGGGTAACGCCCGCGCAACTCCCAGGTATGAAAGAAGGGGGACCAGTCAATAAACGGAACCAAATCCGCCAACGCGAACGTCCCTGCCTCCGTGTCGAGCGTGCGCGCGCCAATCCAGTCTGGCAGCGCGATGTCCGGCGGATTCCACTCATGGATTGGCCGGCGGCGCCGGGCTTCCTGGAGCGGGAGCAATTTGGCGCGCGGCCCGGCGTGTTGCCGGCGGATACTCTCCTGTTCCGCGCGGTTCTTTTCGTCGAAGGCCGGCTTCAATTCCGGACTGACCAGGTTGCCGGCCACCCCCACCGCCCGGGACGCATCCACGACGTGGACCACCGGCCGCTGATAGTGCGGGGCGATTTTCACCGAGGTGTGCGCTTTGCTCGTCGTCGCGCCGCCAATGAGCAAGGGCACGGAAAAACCCTCCCGCTGCAACTCCCGGGCCACGTGCCCCATTTCGTCCAGGGAAGGCGTGATCAGCCCGCTCAAACCTATCATATCCACTTTTCGCTCGCGGGCCGTTTGCACGATCTTTTCGCACGGCACCATTACCCCCAGGTCAATGATCTCGTAGTTATTGCAGGCCAGCACGACGCCGACGATGTTCTTGCCGATGTCGTGAACGTCGCCTTTGACCGTGGCCATGAGGATCTTGGCCTGGGCACGTCCCTGGCCGGTGGCTCTCTTTTCCTCTTCCATGTAGGGAAGCAAATAGGCCACCGCCTTCTTCATGACGCGGGCGCTTTTCACGACCTGGGGGAGAAACATCTTGCCCGAGCCGAAGAGGTCGCCGACCACGCTCATCCCGGCCATGAGAGGGCCTTCGATGACGGCGAGAGGGCGTCCGATTTTCTGGCGGGCTTCTTCGGTGTCGGTTTCAATGTAATCGACAATGCCTTTGACCAGGGCGTGTTCCAGCCGTTTCTCCACGGGCCACTGGCGCCAGGCATCCTCGAAGGTCTCGGTCTTATCCTTAGACTTGACGGTTTCGGCGAATTTGACCAGCCGCTCCGTGGCGTCCGGCCGGCGGTTGAGCAGCACGTCCTCGACCAGGGCGAGCAGGTCCGGCGGGATTTCCTCATAAATGCCGAGCAAGCCGGCATTGACAATGCCCATGTCCAGACCGGCTTTGATGGCGTGATAAAGAAAGGCGCTGTGCATCGCTTCCCGCACGGCGTTATTCCCGCGAAAGGAAAAGGAAATGTTGCTGATGCCGCCGCTGACCTTGGCGCGAGGCAGGTTTTGCTTGATCCAGCGGACTGTGGCGATGAAATCGACCGCGTAATTGCTGTGCTCCTCCAAACCCGTGCCGACGGTGAGAACGTTCGGATCAAAAATAATGTCTTCCGGCGGAAAGCCGCACTCTTCGGTTAGAATTTTATAGCTCCGTCCGCAGATGCCTTGGCGGCGCTCCAAGGTGTCGGCCTGGCCGCGTTCGTCGAAAGCCATCACGACCACGGTCGCGCCATAGCGGCGCGCCAGGCGGGCCTGCTGTTTGAATTTTTCCTCCCCCTCCTTCAGGCTGATCGAATTGACGATGCATTTGCCCTGGACACATTTCAACCCGGCCTCGATGACCTGCCATTTCGAGCTGTCAATCATAATCGGAACGCGGGCGATGTCCGGCTCCGAAGCAATGAGATTGAGAAAATGGGTCATGGCCCGGGCCCCGTCGAGCATGCCCTCGTCCATGTTCACGTCGATGATCTGCGCCCCATTCTCCACCTGCTGCCGCGCCACGGCCAGGGCTTTTTCATACTGACTGGAGAGGATCAGCTTGGCGAACTGGGGCGAGCCGGTCACGTTCGCGCGCTCGCCAATGTTGACAAAATTCGTCTCGGGCCGGATGGTCAGCGCTTCCAGTCCGCTCAAACGCAGATAGGGCTCGACTTGGGGCGGCACCCGCGGGGCAAAGGCCCGGGCCGCCGCGGCGATGGCACGAATATGCGCCGGAGTCGTCCCGCAGCAGCCGCCCACAATATTGAGCCAGCCGGCGGCGGCCCAGTCCGCCAGTTGCGGGGCCAGCGTTTGCGGGGTTTCGGGAAAGCCCGTCGGCAGCATCGGGTTGGGCAAGCCGGCGTTGGGATAGGCGCTGACATAAATGGGCGCCAGGCCGGACAGTTCCTCAATAAACGGCCGCATCTCCTTTGGGCCGAGCGCGCAGTTAATTCCAATGCTCAGCAGAGGAAAATGCGCGACAGAATTCCAATAGGCCTCCACCGTCTGCCCCGAAAGCGTGCGCCCGCTCAGGTCCGTGATCGTGAACGATAACATCACCGGCACCGGCGGCACTTCATCAAACAACCGCGCGATGGCAAAGAGCGCCGCCTTGGAATTGAGCGAATCAAAAACGGTCTCAACGAGGAGGACATCCGCTCCGCCCTCCAATAACCCGCGGGCTTGCTCACCGTAGGCGGCGGCCAATTGGTCGTAAGTGACCCCGCGCGCCGCGGGATTATTGACATCGCCCGAAATCGAAGCGGTCTTGCTCGTCGGCCCGAGCGCGCCCGCGACCAGGCAGACGCGCCCCGGCTCCGCCGCCATGACCTCGTCCGCGGCGGCGCGGGCGTTGCGCGCCCCGGCCACGTTCAATTCCCGGGCCAGCGATTCCAGCCCGTAATCGGCCATCGAAATCGTCGTGCTGTTAAAGGTGTTTGTTTCAATAAGGTCCGCGCCGGCGCGCAAGTATTGGCAGTGAATGTCCCGGATGATCTCGGGCTGGGTCAAATTGAGCAGATCGTTGTTTCCCTTCAGGTCGCGCGGCCACTCCCGAAAGCGGTCGCCGCGATAATCCGCTTCGCCCAGGTGACGCGCCTGGATCATGGTGCCCATGGCCCCGTCGAGAATGACAATGCGCTCGCGCAGCAGGCGCAACAGCGCCTTGACCCGCTCCGAAGATGGATGGAGATGCTCTTCCACGATGCCACAACCATACGCCCGCTGGAAAAGGGTGGCAAATCAAAAATCAATATATCCTGATATGAAGATATGTGGCCATTTGAAGGCGCCCGACTCGAAATTGACAATCATATTTATCAGGAATCCTCACACCTCATCCCGGCCAATGTTTACGGTGGTTTTGTGAATTCGCCGTCGGCCTGAGTCATCAGGAATCCGCTCAAGAATTGGCAAACACTGTCAGATTGCAGCATCAGATTTGACCGCAACCATGAGTCTTTGCCGATGCGTTTCTTCCATACGGCGTGCCCTTCTCTTCCGTTCCACCATTAGCGGAGAGATTGCGCCCCTGCCGAAAGAGTGGAACCACAGACGCACAGGACTTAAAAATCCACTTTTGGGATTCAGGCCGTCGCATGCCAACCGCACAAAACCATTTGATTCATTGAGTTGTTATGGCTCTTGCGTCGCTTTCCAAGGTGTCTCAACACGCCGGGATTCTCCGACGAAACTAGCACAAAATCTAGCTCACGCCTTTATCACTACTGGACCCCCCAGGTTTCCGGATGCGGTTTATTATCCGCGTTCCAATTGCGCGCTGTGCGGAAATTGTCAGCGGACAAATCAAAAGGGGTGACCGTCGTGACGTGGCCATCGGCACACACGACGTTAAGTACCCTGCCATGTTGAATCACTAATTTCCCATTCAATTGCTGCAAAAAATCATAATCATAATAATAGGGTGACCCAAAGTCCCTCCCTGAGAGACCCTGCCCCAGGATCAGGAAATCGTTTGTGTTCGATTGAATTGGAACTCCTGGACTGGGAGGTTCTAACCCTGTGTCCATCATCGCAAACATTTCGCTAGGCGAAAGGACTGCCTTTTCAGACTGCGGTTGGGACATCCCGCCCGGTCCATCCGAATAATATACCCCCACTCCCAACCCCAAGCAGGGATAGTTGGTTTGACCGTCTGGCTCGCCGTTCGGCTTCGTGCCCAATACATTATAACTGTAGCTCCCAAGCGGCGGTGCGGAGAAATTCGTCACGATACTGATGGCACCATTGTATGCGGGGCAATGATAGACCGGATTATCCCAGCCAAGTTTATAATACGGCAAAAGAGCGTTAGGCCAATGGACCGTTCCCCAGGTGAATGTGGATGCCGCATAATAGCTGTAGCCGTAGCACGGATAGGCCGTGGCATCCTCGGTGTACATTTCCAGAGCGATCGCCATTTCGTGTAAATGATTCTTGCAAACGATAGACTGCGCCTGGGCTTTCGATTTCGCCAGCGCTGGCAGCAACATCGCCGCCAGAATCGCGATGATCGCCATGACCACCAAGAGTTCAATCAACGTGAACCCTGTTTTCCGCTCTGTCTTCTTGCCATGAACCAGAAACGTCCTCTCCCTCTCCCTCGTCCTCGTCACTTGGCGAGTCACGACGTATTGGAGTTTTTCTGCAAGCTAATGACTGAGCTGGACCCCGGAATTTAGACCAGTGGTTAAGATGGACTTTTATAGGTCTGCTGTAGATAAGAAAGAGCAGATTTATGAAAGCAAAACGGAAACGACATAGTGCGGCCTATAAGGCCAAA
>JBKQWF010000297.1:0-6881 GCA_052139695.1 Limisphaerales bacterium | reverse complement strand
TCCAGAGCACCGACTGAAAGCGTTGCGAGAGGACCATCAAAAGATGCAGCAAATGTTTTTCGGTGAGCCGCCCGAATTTGACAAAATCATCGCGCTCCTGAATCAATGGGAGTCCGAGTTCAACCAGGCATAATTTATCTTCTCAGATAATGAGAAAATTAGTAAGAAGATCATGAGCCGATTATAGCGCGTTTTCGAGAGCGCGAATTCAGGAAGCCGAAGGCCAAAATATAGGCAAGTTTTTGCCATCCGCATTTGCGACCGCATCCCGGATCGAAATGCATCAGATGTGCATCATTTGTAGCAGGCGGCTGCGAATTCCTACGAGCAGATTGCCCTGCAAACACGACGCGGCAGTCACCAAACCCGACATAAACCTGACAAACCCGACACACTGAGCCACCACGCTCCCATCACCGGGAGCGACAGGAGCTGGTTGGCGCGAATGTGGCGAACGCAGAGTCAGCAAAACCAGTGTTTGGCTCCACCACCATGACCAGCAACCGGCCACTGGAGGAATGGGGCAAGCTCTTGGGCAACGTGCTGACGGCCGGTGCGATCCTGGATCGTTTCCTGCACCACGCCCAGACCATTGCCATTACCGGGCGCAGCTATCGGCTCAAAGACAATGCCACCGTTGCCGGAAAAGAGGATAAAAACAAAAAGGCCAAATCCAAGCCCAACGACCCTTCGACCGCAGAACCGGCGAGCTGAATGGCTCGCTTTCCGGTTCTGCTCATTTTACTTTGCTGCCGACTGATTATGGAAACCGTTCGGTTTTCGCCACGATTCGGCCATATTGACCTCATAGTTTTCGCGCCAGTTTGAAAATTCTGATATATGGTCAAAATAGTTTAACATCAGATTCCGATGCCGGAGACAGAAAATGGTTCATCGGCAAGTCGCCGCAATGAACGCTTCACTGCCACTCACTGGAGCGTCGTGCTCGCAGCCAAGGGCAGCAACTCCTCCCGCGCGCGCGCGGCGCTGGAGGCGCTTTGCCGCGCCTACTGGTATCCCCTCTATGCGTTCGTGCGCCGAATGGGCCAGAGTCCGCCCGACGCGGAGGATTCCGTGCAAGGTTTTTTCGCCGTGTGCCTGGAGAAGAATTATTTGGCGGCGGCGGACGAGGCCAAGGGTCGTTTCCGTTCGTTCCTGCTGCTGGCCCTGAAAAGGTTTCTGGCCAAGGAGCGCGACAAGTCGCGTGCTGACAAGCGAGGAGGCGGCCAAAAACCCTTCGCGTTAGATGGGTTGACCGCGGAGGAACGTTACGCGCTGGAACCGGCGGAACTGACCAGCGCCGACAAGCTTTTCGAGCGCCGCTGGGCGCTGACGTTGCTGGAACAGGTATTGTCCCGACTTCGTGACGAGCAGGAGGCGGCTGGGCAAGGGGAGGCCTTCGAGCAATTGAAAGAGTTCCTATTGGCGGGCGGACGCGGAACGCCCCACGCGGAACTGGCGGCGCGTCTGGGCAGAAGCCAAGGCGCGGTCAAAGTGGCCGTGCATCGCTTGCGGCAGCGCTATCGGGATCTGTTACAAGAGGAAATCGCCAACACGGTAACGTCGCCGGAGGAAGCCGACGAGGAACGGCGGTATTTGCTGGCGGTGTTGAGCCGGTGAGGGTGTAACCTTTCGCCACGCTTCCGTAAGTAGTGGGTGGACCAAAACGGTTCAGAAATTGAGAAGCCCTATGAACACAAGTCGAATTTGTCCCGTATGCGGCAACCCGCTGCCGCCGGATGCCCCCGCCGGCCTCTGTCCGGTATGTTTGCTCAAAACAGACTTTGCCACAAAGCCGGCCGCCAAAGTTGAGCCCGGTGACCCAACCGCCACCCCAAGATCTACAATTGCCGTCACGCCCATAACCGAAGCTGCCGGAACCGTGATCGGGCGTTACAAATTGCTGCAACAAATCGGAGAGGGCGGCTGCGGCATCGTTTATATGGCGGAGCAGGAGGAGCCAGTGCGGCGGCGCGTGGCGCTCAAGGTCATAAAACTGGGAATGGATACCAAGGAAGTAATTGCTCGCTTCGAGGCGGAACGCCAGGCCCTGGCGATGATGGACCATCCAAACATTGCCAAGGTCCTGGATGCGGGCGCGACGGAAACGGGGCGTCCGTTTTTTGTCATGGAATTGGTGCGCGGCATCAAAATTACTGAATATTGCGACCAAAACAACGTGTCCACCCAGGAGCGGCTCAACTTGTTCACGCAAGTTTGCCGGGCTCTCCAACATGCCCATCAAAAAGGCATCATCCATCGCGACATTAAACCCTCCAATATTCTGGTGACGATGAATGATGGCGTGCCGATGCCGAAGGTCATTGACTTCGGCATCGCCAAGGCCACGCAAGGAAAATTGACGGATCAGACCCTTTTCACCGCATTTGAGCAGTTTATGGGGACGCCGGCCTATATGAGCCCCGAACAGGCGGAAATGAGCGCCATCGACATCGACACCCGCAGCGACATCTATTCGCTGGGCGTTCTGCTTTACGAACTGCTCACCGGCAAAACGCCTTTTGATGCCAAGGACCTATTGCAAGCAGGTCTGGATGAGATGCGCCGCACTATTCGTGAAAAGGAGCCCGCCCGTCCTTCGACACGCTTGAGCACGATGCTGGCTGCCGACTTGACTGCCGCAGCCAAGCACCGCCAGACCGACGCGCCTAAGTTGATCCATTTCATCCGCGGCGACTTGGACTGGATTGTGATGAAGTGCCTTGAAAAAGACCGCACCCGCCGTTACGAAACCGCCAACGGTTTAGCCCTGGACATCCAACGGCATCTGCAAAATGAGCCGGTGATGGCTTGTCCGCCGAGCAAGTTCTACCTTTTCCGAAAATTAGCACGTCGCCACAAGCTGGTGTTTGGGGCGAGCGCAGCGGTGGCGGCGGCTTTAATTCTCGGCTTGGCGGCTTCCTCGTGGATGTTCGTTCAAGAAAAAAGCGCCCGCGCCAGCGAGGCCAGGATGCGCCAACGCTCGCAAGAGGCGCAGAAATTGGCCGAAGCCGAGGCCATCCGGGCCAACGCAGCTTCCGCGCAAGCCGGCGCTTCTGAGCAAAAGGCCAGGAAAGCGCTGTCGGCTTCTGAATTTTTGCAAGGCGGCCGGCTGATCTCAGAAAAAAAGCCGGGGCCCGCCCTGGCTTATCTGGCGCGCAGTCTCACGGACGACCCGGGTAACAGCGCGGCCTTGACGAGCGTCGCCAGCCTCTTGGCGTCTCACGCCTGGATGGTTCCAACACTCTCCTTCAAACCGGCCACCTCCGCCGAATACAGCCGCGATGGAACCCGCATCCTCACGGCGTCGGACGATGGCACGGCCACAGTGTGGGACGCCAGAAGCGGACGGCAAATTTGCCGGGTGACGGCCTGGACACTGCCGCCGCGGAGTCCGCCGTTTTCTGTGAAGCACGAAGTCAATGCGGCGCGCTTCAGTCCAGATGGCAAACGGTTTGCAACCGCCTCCTGGGACCAAGCGCGAATCTGGGACGCGCAGACTGGCCGGCCGCTCACCGAGTTGTTGTGGCACAATGCGATGGTAACTTCGGTTGAATTCAGCCCGGACCAATCACGGCTGGCCGCGGTCTGCGGCCCCGCGGTGTGGATTTGGGACGCGGAGAGCGGGCGGGAGGTGATGAAGCTGACAAACGAGTTACCTCTCACGATCGATTTTGCCGAATACAGCCCCGATGGCAGGCGTTTGCTGGGAGTATTGCAGAAGCGCTGGGTCGATGTCTGGGACGTGGAAAACGGGCGGCTCCTGGCCAAATTGGATCACGCCAGCATGCACGACAGCCTCATAGACGTGAGATCCGCGCAATTCAGCCCGGATGGCAAACAGATTGTTACAGCCGCTGAGTACGGCGTGTCGCAAGTGTGGGACGCGGAAACCGGACAGGCCGGGGCCAGGCCCTGGCAGCACCTCACCGAGCTGGTTTCCGCCCAGTTCAGCCCCGATGGCAAGAGAATCGTCACGGCGACGGTCGGCGGGGCGATTAACATGCAAGAAGCCGCGACGGGCAAAGGGGCGCCCGGCCTTCCTGGCCAAAACGAACGCCCTAATTCCGTGCAGTTCAGCCGCGATGGGAAGCGCCTCGTCACGGCAGCGGGTTCCACCGTTCGGGTTTGGGACGCGCAAACCTGCAAGCCCCTGACGGAGCCTCTGCAACACAACGCCGTGGTGAGCTCGGCCCAATTCAGCCCCGACGGCCAGAGGCTGCTCACCGCCGCGCGAGACGGAACGGTGCAGGTGTGGGAGCTCCAGAATGGTCCGCCGCAGACGCCCCTCCTCTTGCGGCATGGGGAGGGTGTCAAGTCCGCCCAGTTTAGCCCGGATGGCAGCCTCGTCTTGACAGCGTCGGAGGAAGCCGTGCGGGTTTGGGATGCCCGGACTGGCCAGGCGCTGACCCAGCCTTTGCGCCATCCCTCCACTATCACGACCGCGCGATTCAGTCCCGACGGACACCGGTTGGTCACTGCGTCCATGGACAAGACAGCCCAGGTTTGGGATGCAAGAAGCGGCAACAGAGTGGGCAAGCCCCTGGAGCACGCTACCGGCCTCAATGACGCGGAATTCAGTCCGGATGGCGCGCGCCTTGTCACAGCCGTTCTCGACGGAACCGCCTGGGTATGGGACGTGGAAAGCGGCCAGCCGGTGCTGGCGCGGCCACTAAAACAGGGAGGGTGGCTGGCCTCCGCGCGCTTCAGCCCGGACGGCGCGCGCATTGTCACCGCATCGCAGGATGGAACGGCGGGATTGTGGGACGCGCAAACCGGCCAGTCCCTCGGCCAGTTGAAGAGAGACAAACCGGTGCCCGTCCTATCGGCGGAGTTTAGCGCCGATTCCCGGCGCGTCCTCACCCGCTCGAAAAACGGCACAGTGGCGGTATGGGACACGCAAAGCGGAGCGGCTTTGGTCACGCTGGACGCTGAAATGACTTCCGCCCAGTTCAGCCCGGAAGGAAAGCGCATCGTTACGATTTCAGCCGCGACGGTGCGGGTGTGGGACGCGGAGAGCGGCCGGCCAATCACCGGCCCCATGCAGCACAGTGGCACGGTGAATTCCGCGCGGTTCAGTCCGGACGGCAGGCGCATTGTCACGGCCAAAGCCGGGGCCGCCCAGGTCTGGGACGCTTTTACTGGCGAGACGCTGACAGAAAAACTTCCGCATGGCCGGGATACGCTCCCAGAGGAGCGGCGCACGGCAGGCGGCGCGCCTGTCGTAGGATTCCTTTGGGACGTTAATTCGGCTGAATTCAGCCCTGATGGCAAGCGCGTGGTGACCACGGCGGATGACGGTTATGCAAGGGTGTGGGACGTTGCGCCCGCTCCGCGGAACGCGCCGGTTTGGCTGCCCGAACTCGCGGAAGCGGTTTCCGGCCAAGTCCTGGATGAGCGCGGCCTGCTGCAGCCGTCTCGTTTAAACCGCGCGGAGATAATGGCGCAGCTCCGCCAGGAATTAAATGCCAGCGCCGGTAATGATGATTGGTCCATGTGGGGAAGATGGTTTCTTTCTGATCCGGCAGCACGGTCGATTTCTCCCTTTTCCAGGGAAACTCTGGCGCACTACATCGACGATAGAATCGAGGAAGGTACAGACGATTCCTTTTCACTGGCCCAGGAAGCCGCCGGGGATGATCCGGCGCTGCGGAAGCGAGTCGTCGAGGCGGCCGCGAAGCTCAAGCGGTCCAAGGAAATTGCGGCGTTGCGTGAGCAAGCCAATGCGTGCGGCGCCAGCGGACAGCATGAAAAGGCGCTGTCTCTTCTGGAGGAATTCTGCGATGCCAATCCTTCCGATACCGACGCGTCTTTGACGCTGGCGGTTTGGCAAACTTGGTTCGGACATGAGGCGGATTACGAAGCCACCCGGCGCCGCCTCGTTCATCAGGCCCAGGGAACTGACCAAGCCGGAACAGCCGAACGAGCAGCCAAAGCATATTGCATTCGTCCTTCCGCGGATGCTGCGATGCTTACGAGCGCACTGGCTCTGTCTCAAGGCGCAGTGGAACTGGGCAAGAACAGCCGCTTGCTGCCGTGGTATCGGCTGGGATTGGGCCTGGCTCAATACCGCAATGGACATTATGACGCGGCCGTGGAATCGCTCGCCGAAGCGGAACAGACCGTGGGCGACAACAATCAGGATATCCAGGGTATCGCTCGCTACTTCCGCGCCATGAGCCTCTTTAAACAGGGCAGAGCGCAGGAAGCCCGAACACTTTTTAGTCAAGAAGAGGCACGAATGCAGCGCTTGCCCAAGGACGAGACCAAACCGGTCGCCGACGGCAACCTTGTATCCCATGACGTGCTGATTTGGTGGCTGGCCTATAAAGAAGCCAAAGCCATTTTCAACGAACCAGCCATCACGAAACCGTGACCCCTGCGCCGCCTTTTTTGGACGAGGCAACATCATCTGTTACTTTGTCCGTTAAAATCTCCTGTATCGGTTGGAATGGGGGACATTAATGAGGTTTGCCAGCTTGTTCGACAAGGGACGCAAGGATCAAGAACTCCAAGACGAATTCCCATGCAAACGGCGCAAATCCGCGGCAAGCGAACAACCCGACACCGATGTTTCTCCGCCGCTCTGACCACGAAGAAATTGGAAAGACCCTTGTTTGCATCAAGAAAACTGATATGAATAGAGCAGCTCGGAGTGGCCGGTTGATTCGACCCCGACTGGCTGGTTTTGAAGTGACCGGTGACACGGTCGGCACCAGCCTAACCTTGTAGTTCTGACGAAAGTTCGTCCAGTGGTTCCCTTTCCGGGTCGAAGCCTACGACAATCAGATTTGTATCCTCACTCAGCGGCTTGATTTCAATGCGTCGAATGAAGGGCTGGTTCTTATCGGGCTGTTCGTACGTGGCGTCATTTTCCTGGA